>NZ_LLZH01000168.1:0-389 GCF_001509495.1 Actinoplanes awajinensis subsp. mycoplanecinus
CGGTCGCCCCGGCCGCCGGCGAGACCGCAAAGCGCACCGGCATCGCCCGCGCCATCGCCGCCACCCCGGCCGACTGGGCCGTCGCCTGCCGCGCCGCGATAGAGGAGATGGCCCGCCGCGGCCGCCCCTTCCAGGCCGCCGACCTCATCGCCGAAGGCCTCGTCGACGAGCCCGACAGCCCCGCGCGCTGGGGCGGCGCGTTCTCCTCCGCCGCCGCGGCCGGAGTCGTCGAGCACGCCGGCGTCGTCCCCTCCTCCCGCGCCACCGTCCACCGCAGCCTCTGCCGCCAGTGGATCGGCACCGCCCAGTACCGGACGGAGGCCGCCGCGTGACCACCGACGCGATCCGCGAGGCGAAGAACCGCTGGGCCCGCCGCCGCCGGCGCCTCG
>NZ_LLZH01000169.1:0-383 GCF_001509495.1 Actinoplanes awajinensis subsp. mycoplanecinus
CCGAAGGCGAGTTCCCCGATGAGCAGCGACACGGTGAACCCGACCCCGGACAACAGCGCCAGCCCGGCCACGTCGATCCAGGCCAGGCCGGTGTCGAGTTCGGCGCGGGTGAACCGGGCGGTGAGCCAGGTCGCGAGCAGGATCCCGATCGGCTTTCCGAGAATCAGGCCGAGCATGATGCCGACCGCGATCGGGTCGGTGAGAACTGCCCGCAGCCCGGCCGGTCCGCCGATGGCGACACCTGCCGACATCAACGCGAACACCGGCACGGCGACTCCGGCGGAGATCGGCCGGAACCGGTGCTCGAAGTGCTCGGCCAACCCCGGTCCCGTCCCCGAACCCGGCGACCGCAGCACCGGGACGGCGAAGCCGAGCAGGACCCC
>NZ_LLZH01000170.1:0-382 GCF_001509495.1 Actinoplanes awajinensis subsp. mycoplanecinus
CCCAGTGCGGGTCGTCGAACATCTGCGCCGGAGCGTCGACCGGGCCGCCGTAGCAGACCATGCCGATCGCGCCGACCGTGCACGCCGGAGGGGTGAACACCCCGGACGTGGCGTCGTAGTACGAGCCCTGGATCCAGCCGTGCCGCTCCAGGTACAGAGCAGCGCTGCGCAGCACCGTCGAGTGGGTGTCCGCCGACTCGTCGCCAGGCAGGTCCAGCCCTTGCAGGAGCTGCTGACCTTTCTCGGTCAGGTCGTAGCGGTCCTGCGAGGCGAGCGGGTCAGTCCCGGTCGAGGTCGCCGAGGCGATCCAGGACTGGAAGCGATCCGTGTCGGTCAGCATCTCGGTGAATGCCGAGGGCTCCGGGGTCGCGTTGTTCTGATT
>NZ_LLZH01000171.1:0-381 GCF_001509495.1 Actinoplanes awajinensis subsp. mycoplanecinus
CCGGTGCAGGAACCAGAGCCGGCGCTGCGCGAACGACAACGGCAACACCTCAGGACGCACGGCCGCACGCAACGCCGCACGCACCTGCCGACCCTCATCCAAATGCCCGGCCAGCCCCGCCACCGTCGGCGACTCGAACAACGTCCGAATCGCCAACTCCACACCCAGCACCGACCGCACCCGACTGATCAACCGCGTCGCCAACAGCGAATGACCACCCAAATCAAAGAAACTGTCGTCCACCCCCACCGACGACAACCCCAACACCTCAGCGAACAAACCACACAGGATCTCCTCCTGCGGCGAACGCGGCGCCCGGCCCGACGACACCGTTGACATCTCCGGAACCGGCAACGCCCGCCGATCCAACTTGCCGCTCGG
>NZ_LLZH01000172.1:0-377 GCF_001509495.1 Actinoplanes awajinensis subsp. mycoplanecinus
TCCCACAACCCCCCACGCGCAACCCCTGACAGGTATCACACACGCAAGGTTTAGGCTAGATCCGCTTTCGCTCGCCACTACTCACGGAATCACGGTTGTTTTCTCTTCCTGCGGGTACTGAGATGTTTCACTTCCCCGCGTTCCCCTCACACACCCTATGAATTCAGGCATGGATGACACGACATGACTCGTGCCAGGTTTCCCCATTCGGACACCCTGGGATCACAGCTAGTTTGGCAGCTCCCCCAGGCCTATCGCGGCCTACCACGTCCTTCATCGGCTCCTGGTGCCAAGGCATCCACCGTTCGCCCTTGACAACTTAACCACAAAAAACAAGATGCTCGCGTCCACTGTGCAATTCTCAACCAACGACCAAC
>NZ_LLZH01000173.1:0-376 GCF_001509495.1 Actinoplanes awajinensis subsp. mycoplanecinus
CGCTCGACGGCAGTACGCGGCCGGGACGCTGCCTGTTCCTACCTACCGGATCGGCCGTCTCATCATGGTCGGCGAGCCGGTCACCGCAACGTCGGCCGAACCCGGGCAGACAGTGGTGTACGCCCGGGTGTCGTCGGCTGACCAGAATGCGGACCTGGATCGGCAGGTCGCCCGGGTGACGGTATGGGCCACGAGCCAGAAACTCGCCGTGGACCGGGTGGTGACCGAGGTCGGCTCGGCGCTCGACGGGCACCGGAAGAAGTTCCTCGCCCTGCTCCGTGATCCGGCTGTGTCGACGATCGTGGTCGAGCACCGCGACAGGTTCGCCCGGTTCGGTGCCGAGTACGTCGAGGCGGCGCTGACCGCGCAGGGCAGG
>NZ_LLZH01000174.1:0-376 GCF_001509495.1 Actinoplanes awajinensis subsp. mycoplanecinus
CAGGGCGAGCAGACTGTCGAGACCGGCATCGATACCGACGGCCCCGGACACCGGTGCGTCCTCGATCACGTCCTCGCAGAGCAGGGACACGAACCAGCGGCCCGCGCTGTCCTGCGACACCGTCACTGTGGACGGCGTGGCTCCCTCGGGCAGCGGCCGCGACCACACCACGTCGAGGGGTTCGGCCATCTTGGCCAGGGTGAGCCGGCCGTCGTAGTACCGGAAGGCGCTGCTGGTGTACGCCGCCGAGCGCCGGGAGCGTTTCTTGCTCTTGAAGGTCGGATACCCGGCCCGCTTTTCCCAGAAGTTGACGAACGCGGTCTGCAAATGCCGCAGCGCTTGCTGCAACGGCACACACGACACCTCACGCAGGAAC
>NZ_LLZH01000175.1:0-376 GCF_001509495.1 Actinoplanes awajinensis subsp. mycoplanecinus
GTTCCTGCGTGAGGTGTCGTGTGTGCCGTTGCAGCAAGCGCTGCGGCATTTGCAGACCGCGTTCGTCAACTTCTGGGAAAAGCGGGCCGGGTATCCGACGTTCAAGAGCAAGAAACGCTCGCGGCGGTCGGCGGAGTACACCAGCAGCGCCTTCCGGTACTACGACGGCCGGCTCACCCTGGCCAAGATGGCCGAACCGTTGACCATCGTGTGGTCGCGGCCGCTGCCCGAGGGCGCGACGCCGTCCACAGTGACGGTGTCGCAGGACAGCGCGGGTCGCTGGTTCGTGTCCCTGCTCTGCGAGGACGTGATCGAGGACGCACCGGTGTCCGGGGCCGTCGGTATCGATGCCGGTCTCGACAGTCTGCTCGCCCTG
>NZ_LLZH01000176.1:0-373 GCF_001509495.1 Actinoplanes awajinensis subsp. mycoplanecinus
GGCGAGCATGACCTGGAACAGCGGGTGATGCGCCAGCGACCGTGCCGGGTTCAGCACCTCCACCAGATACTCGAACGGCACATCCTGCTGCGCGTACGCGGCCAGATCCACCTCCCGCACCCGCCCCAGCAGATCCCGGAACGACGGGTTACCCGACACATCCGTACGCAGCACCAAAGTGTTGACGAAGAAACCGACCAGATCATCGAGCGCCTCGTCCATACGACCCGCGATCGGACTACCGATCGGAATGTCCTGCCCGGCACCCAACCGGCTCAGCAACGTCGCCAGACCAGCCTGCAACACCATGAACAAACTCGTCCCGGTCGACCGCGCCAACTCGACCAGACCCCGATGCAACTCCGCATCCCAC
>NZ_LLZH01000177.1:0-373 GCF_001509495.1 Actinoplanes awajinensis subsp. mycoplanecinus
ACCAACGACCAACCCACAACCCCATCCGCAAAACACCAGCCTCAACAACATTGAGCGGTATGAACTGCGAGATTGTGCCTGGCATTGAAGACCAACCACTTACATGGTTGTTCTTTCAGATACCCAACAGGATGCTTGTTTTTCGCCAAAAATCCAGCCGCACCACACGTCGTTCCGCCACGGTAAACCGCGTGTACTAGATCGAGATGGCCGTTGCCGGCTCTGACTGGCCAGTGTCTCCGCCTTTGAGCACCCCACCACCACATTCGGGCAGTGCGGGCTACTGTCCGCTTTCGCAGATAGTTGCTCCTTAGAAAGGAGGTGATCCAGCCGCACCTTCCGGTACGGCTACCTTGTTACGACTTCGTCCCAA
>NZ_LLZH01000178.1:0-155360 GCF_001509495.1 Actinoplanes awajinensis subsp. mycoplanecinus
GGGCTCGGTGGTGGGTGGGAGGGCGGCCAGGACGGTGTTGAGGACCTGGACGGCGCCGGGTTTGTCCAGGGGGTTGTTGCCGTTGCCGCACTTCGGGGACTGGACGCAGGACGGGCAGCCGGTCTCGCAGCCGCACGATGCGATCGCTGAGCGGGTCGCTTGCAGCCACTCGGCCGCGGTCGCGTAGGCCCGTTCGGCGAAGCCGGCGCCGCCGGGGTGGCCGTCGTAGACGAAGACCGTCGGGGCCTCGGTGTCCGGGTGGTTGGCCGTGGACAGGCCGCCGATGTCCCAGCGGTCGCACGTCGCGATCAGCGGGAGCAGGCCGATCCCGGCGTGTTCGGCGGCGTGCAGGGCGCCCGGCACGTCGGCCCACTCCACCCCGGCGGCCGCCAGGGCCTGCGGGGACACCGTGAACCAGACCGCGACGGTACGCAGTTCCCGCACCGGCAGGTCCAGCGGCTTCGTGTCGATCACCTCGCCGCTGCCCAGGCGTCGCCGCTGGTACGACACCACCTGGTTGGTCACGTCCACCTCGCCGAGGAACAGGCCGACCGGGCCGGCGTCCACGGACGAGCGCACCGACACCACCGACAGCTCCGTGACATCCCGTGCCTGGGTGGTCCAGTCCGGCTCCTCCTGGTGCACCAGCGCGATGGCGTCGTCCAGGTCCAGCTCGTCCACCAGGTACGTGACGCCCTGGTGCAGGTGGACCGCGCCCTCGTGCAGCATGGCGTGCGACGACCCCTGGTCGACCGTGCCGAGCAGCCGCCCGGTCGCCGCCTCCACCACCGAGACCGGAGCCCCGCCGGTGCCGCGCAGGTCCACGTCGGGCCGGCCGCGATGGGTCCAGTACCAGCCGGACGGCCGATGCCGCAGCACACCCTGCTCGACGAGTGTCCGGATCGCCTCCAGGGCCGGAGCGCCACCGAACAGTGCGAGATCATTCTCGGTCAGCGGGGCTTCGGAAGCGGCGCAGCAGAGTTGCGGGCCGAGAACGTACGGGTTGGCCGGGTCCAGCACGGTCGCCTCCACCGGCCGGCCGAACAGCGCCTCCGGGTGGTGCACCAGGTACGTGTCCAGCGGGTCGTCCCGGGCGATCAGCACCGCGAGGGCCTCCCCGCCGGCCCGTCCCGCCCGCCCGGCCTGCTGCCACAGCGACGCGCGGGTGCCCGGCCAGCCGCAGATCAGTACGGCGTCCAGCCCGGCCAGGTCGACGCCGAGCTCGAGCGCATTCGTCGAGGCCAGCCCGAGCAACTCGCCGGAGAGCAGCGCCCGTTCGATCCGGCGCCGGTCCTCGCGCAGGTAACCACCCCGGTACGCGGCGACCCGGTCGCCCAGCCCGGGCACCGCCTCGTCCAGGGAGCGCCGGGCGATCGTGGCGACCACCTCGGCGCCCCGCCGGGAGCGGATGAAGGCGAGCGTCCGGGTGCCGGCCACCACGGCGTCGGTGAGCAGATCCGCGGTCTCCCGCAACGCCGACCGCCGGATCAGCGGCTCTTCCCCAACGGGGGCGTCGAGGTCGGACGGGGAGGACGGCGGGAGCAGGGGCGGCTCCCAGAGCGCGAACGTCACCGGCCCACGCGGCGACGCGTCGTCGGTCACCGCGCTCACCGGCACCCCGGTCAGCCGGGACGCGCTGCCGGCCGGGTCACCGGAGGTCGCCGAGGCCAGGATGAACGTCGGTGAGCTGCCGTACCGGGCCGCTGTCCGTCGCAGCCGGCGCAGCACGTGCGCGACGTGCGAGCCGAAGACGCCGCGGTACGCGTGGCATTCGTCGATCACGACGTACGAAAGGCGGCGGAAGAAGACCGCCCACCTGGCGTGCCCGGGCAGCAGACTGTGGTGCAGCATGTCCGGGTTGGTGAGGACGAACCGGGCGTGCTGGCGGACCCATTCCCGCTCCTCGCGCGGGGTGTCGCCGTCCAGGGTGGCCGGGCGGACGCCGTCCAGGCCGAGCCGGGTCAGGCCGCGCAGCTGGTCGGCGGCGAGCGCCTTGGTCGGCGAGAGGTACAGCACGGTGGCCTTCGGATCGCCGGCCAGCGTGGTGAGCGCCGGGAGCTGGTAGGCCAGCGACTTGCCGGAGGCGGTCCCGGTGGCCAGCACGACGTGCGTACCCTGCCACGCGAGGGTGGCGGCGTCGGCCTGGTGGTCCCACGGTGCGGTGATTCCCTGTCGCACGAAGGCGTCACGCACTCCGGCGTCGGCCCACGACGGCCAGGCCGACACCCGGCCGGCGCGGGCGGTGACGTGTTCGATGTGGGTGATCGGCGACTGGGCCGCGGCACCGCTTCGGGCACGTAAGCGATGGAGCAGCTCAGCGGGGCCGGAAGCGGTGGCAGTCACGCCATGCACTCTGACACCGCAAAGGCGTCCCGCCCAAACAGCGGATGCGGTATGCGCCCGGCCCCAAAAGGGTAGGACGGTGGGTGCCACGCGTCGCCCGATGCCGGTCGGTGGTTAGATTCGCGGGGGAGATCAGGGAGGAGGACCGATGGAGCTGTCGCTGGCGACTCGTACCGTCGCTGAGCACACGGTGCTCGAAGTCGGTGGCGAGGTTGACGTTTACACCGCTCCTCGGCTGCGTGAGCGGTTGATCGAGCTGGTCGACGCCGGGGCTCGTGACGTGGTGGTCGATCTGGAGCGGGTCGAGTTCCTCGATTCCACCGGGCTCGGCGTGCTTGTCGGCGCGCTGAAACGACTACGCACCGCACAGGGCACGTTCGGCCTGGTGTGCGCGAAGGAACCACTTCTCAAAATTTTCCGGATCACCGCGCTGGATCAGGTGTTCCCGATTTTCCCCACGGTCGAGGCCGCCACCGAACGCACCGGCAGCGGTCCAGCTTCGTGATGGCGACTGTTCGGTTGTCCTTCTCCCCGGCTCCGGTGCACGTGCGCACCGCCCGGCTGGTCGGTGTCGCGGTGGCCCGGCGGGCCGGGGTCGACGAAGGCCTGCTGGACGAGGTGCGCCTGGCGATCGGTGAGGCCTGCACGCGTGCGGTGGCACTGCACCGCCAGTACGGCCTGGCCGACCTGGTCACGGTGGAGATGTCCGATTCGGGGTCGTACACCGTCCGGGTCATCGACCATGCTCCGATCGAGGCCAGCATCGGTCTCACCAAGCTGCCGCCGGACGAGCTGGCCGCCGAGTCGCTGACCGAGGACGCGCTCACCACCGGGGTGGGCTTCGCGCTGCTGGCCGGGTTCGTCGACGATCTGCAGGTGCGACCGGTCGAGGACGGGCCGGGCACCGAGGTCCGGATGGTCTGGCCGGTCACCCGACGCTGATCGTGCTCTGATCGTACGAAATAGATCTTTAAGGCCGCCCCCGAGGGCGGCCTTTTCGTTTCGGCGTGTGCGGCCCGAAGATCTCTGTTCCTGGCCCTATCCTCAATTCGGGCATTTCGCCCAATATCCGGAACCGGGTGCTGTCAACGCCCTGGCCAGGGAAAAGATCAACCCGCGCCGATATGTCCCGCCCGCCGGTCTAACACAGCGGTAAACATCATCGCGACACGGCCGGGTCGCCATGTGACGATCGCCACGCCAGACCTATACAGTACGCGAGTTGTCAGCTACTGCTGGTCCCGCGTCCGCGGGTCTGGTTGGTCGTCCCCGGCTCCCCGGGGAACGCGCCCACAGGTCACGTCCACCTGTCGGGTGCGGTCGGTGCGTGTAGGAGGACATTGATGTCCGGGACCTCGATAGACCTCGCCGCCGAGGGTGGCGGAGTGTCCCTGAGCGGATCCAACGTCACATTCGTCATCGTCGCGCTGGTGTTCGCCCTGATCGCTCTGGGCTTCGCCGCGATGTTCGTCCAGTCGGTGCTGCGCGCCGGCCGGGGTACCGCGAAGATGCAGGAGATCGCCGGCGCCGTGCAGGAAGGCGCGTCGGCATACCTGTTCCGGCAGTTCAAGACGCTCGCCGTGTTCGTGGTGATCGCGGTCGTGTTGCTGTTCCTGTTGCCGGTGCACGACACCGACAACGAGACCTGGGTGAAGATCGGGCGCTCGCTCTTCTTCGTCGTGGGCGCGGTGTTCAGCTCGTTCATCGGCGGTGCCGGGATGGCGCTGGCCACCCGGGCCAACCTGCGGGTCGCCGCGGCGGCCAGTGAGGCCGGCGGCCGGGAGACCGCGATGGGGATCGCGTTCCGCACCGGTGGTGTGGTCGGCTTCCTCACCGTGGGCCTGGGCCTGTTCGGCGGGGCGCTGGTGGTGCTGATCTTCTCCAGCGACGCGCCGACCGTGCTGGAAGGCTTCGGCTTCGGCGCCGCCCTGCTCGCGATGTTCATGCGGGTCGGTGGCGGCATCTTCACCAAGGCCGCGGACGTCGGCGCCGACCTGGTCGGCAAGGTGGAGAAGGGCATTCCCGAGGACGACCCGCGCAACGCCGCGACCATCGCCGACAACGTGGGCGACAACGTCGGCGACTGCGCCGGCATGGCCGCGGACCTGTTCGAGTCGTACGCGGTGACTCTGGTCGCCGCCCTGATCCTGGGCCAGGCCGCGTTCGGCCAGGACGGCCTGATCTTCCCGCTGATCGTGTCCACGGTCGGTGTGGTGATCGCGATCCTGGGTGTCTTCATCACCCGGCTGCGTCCGTCCGACCGCAACGGTCTGACCGCGATCAACCGGGCGTTCTACATCTCCGCGGCGGTCTCGGCGGTCGCGGTCGCCGTGGTCAGTTTCCTCTACCTGCCGAGCAGCTTCGCCGGGTTCAACGACGCCGGCATCGCGCCGGAGATCGTGGACAGCGGCCGCAACCCGCAGTGGGTGGCGATCGGCGCTGTCGTGATCGGCATCGTGCTGGCCGCCGCCATCCAGGCGCTGACCGGCTACTTCACCGAGACCACCCGGCGTCCGGTGCAGGACATCGGCAAGTCGTCGGCGACCGGCGCGGCCACCGTGGTGCTGGCCGGCATCAGTGTCGGCCTGGAGTCCGCGGTCTACTCGGCGCTGCTGATCGGCGCCGGCGTGTACGGCGCGTTCCTGCTCGGCGGCACCTCGATCACCCTGTCGCTGTTCGCGGTGGCGCTGGCCGGAACCGGTCTGCTCACCACGGTCGGCGTGATCGTGGCGATGGACACCTTCGGTCCCATCTCGGACAACGCGCAGGGCATCGCCGAGATGTCCGGTGACGTCGACGAGAAGGGCGCGCAGATCCTGACCGAGCTGGACGCCGTCGGCAACACCACCAAGGCGATCACCAAGGGCATCGCGATCGCCACCGCGGTGCTCGCCGCGACGGCGCTGTTCGGGTCGTACACGAACACCCTGGCCAGCTCGCTGGCCGAGGCCGGGATCGCCGGTGACCAGGTGCAGAACCAGATTCTGAACCTGCTCAACATCTCCAACCCGCGCAACCTGGTCGGCCTGCTGATCGGCGCCGCGGTGGTGTTCCTGTTCTCCGGTCTGGCGATCAACGCGGTGTCCCGTTCGGCGGGCGCGGTGGTCATGGAGGTCCGGCGGCAGTTCCGCGAGTTCCCCGGGATCATGGATTACACCCAGCGTCCCGAGTACGGCCGCGTCGTCGACATCTGCACCCGGGACGCGCAGCGTGAGCTGCTCACGCCGGGCCTGCTGGCGATCATGGCGCCGATCGCGGTCGGTTTCGGCCTGGGCGCGGGCGCGCTGGCCGCGTACCTGGCCGGTGCGATCGGCACCGGCACGCTGATGGCGGTCTTCCTGGCCAACTCCGGTGGAGCCTGGGACAACGCCAAGAAGCTCGTCGAGGACGGCGCGTACGGCGGCAAGGGTTCCGAGGCGCACGCCGCCACGGTCATCGGCGACACCGTCGGCGACCCATTCAAGGACACCGCGGGCCCGGCCATCAACCCGCTGCTCAAGGTGATGAACCTGGTCTCGCTGCTGATCGCCCCGGCCGTGGTGGCCTGGAGCATCGGCAACGAGGAGAACACCGCGCTGCGGGTGAGCATCGCGCTGGTGGCGTTCGCGATCGTCACTGCCGCGGTGATCTGGAGCAAGCGCAAGCCGATCTCCATGGGCGAGGACGCGGACACGGCGGTCGCCGCCGGTGCCGCGGACACCGCCAAGGCGGCGCAGGAAGCACAGCACGACGACGCCGCCGCCCAGTCCCGGATCAAGGACAACGTGGGCTGAGCGAGGTCTGTCCACAGGCGGGCACCCGGCGATTGCCGGGTGCCCGTCGGCGTTGCCGGTATCGAGGGAGAGAACTGCCCCCCATCGAGGCGTGTGGAGTGTCCTGCCGAGGCCGTACGCTGCTCCCATGCGCGCGGTCCGAACGATCTCTCTCGCTCTCGCCCTCGTGCTCGCAGCACCGCTCGCGGCCTGTTCCGCGGAGCATGGCGCGGATGCCTGGGCCGCCTCGGTGTGCACCGCGCTGGCGCCGTGGCGCAGCGAGATCAACACGTTGACCACCCGCACCCAGCAGCAGATGACCATGCGCACCACGCCCGGCCAGGCGAAGGAGAACCTGGCCCGGCTCTTCGACGGTGCCCGCGCCGCGAGCGAGACGGCCCGGGCCGGTGTGGAACGCGCCGGAGTGCCGGACGTCGACGGCGGCAAGGCCATCGCGGCGGCGTTCGTCGGCTCGCTGACCGGCATGCGCGACGCGTACGGCACCGCACACGACGGCATCGAGTCCCTGGCCACCACGCCGACCAGCACCTTCTACACCGAGGTCGACAAGGTCGTGACCCGGCTCAACACCGAGTACGAGAAGAGCGGCCTGGACACCTCGAAACTCGACTCGGTCGAGCTGAAGGAGGCCTTCGAGTCGCTGCCCGAGTGTCAATGACCGAGACCGGCTGGCCGCTGATCCCGCGGGAGGTGCTGCCCCCGCCGATCCCGGTGGAGCGGCGCACACCGCACCGGGACACGCCCGGCCGTTCCGGTGGCCGGCAGCTGTCGATGTTCGGCGCGGAGACCACCGAGCCGTCGCCCGCCGATCTCGCCGGTCTGCTGGCCGGGCCGGGTGTGCTCGGCCGGATGGGCGGCACGGCCCGGGTGTCGGTGGTGGTGGACGACGCGTGGCGGGTGCACGTCCTGGTGGCCGAGCTGGTGGCCCGGGGCCTGGCGGCGACGTGGGCGCCCGTTGTCGACACACCCGTCATCGAGGCACCCGTCGCACAGCCCGTCGTGACATCTCAAGATCAAGACCCGGAAGAGATCCTGGACACGCCCGAGCCGTCACCGCCGCCGCGATTCGAAGTGCGTACCGCGTACTCCCGGAGGTTGAACGCACTGGCGCGCGCCTGGCCGGACGCCGCGGCCCAGCTTTTCCTCTCCGGCCCGCGGCTGCGGCTCTGGGTGGCCGCCGCGGGCAGCCCCCGCCCGGGAGGCTTCCGGCTCGGCCTCGACCCGGCCAAGGACCCGCTCGCGGTGGACGCCACGCTGGTAAGAGCAGGTCTCGCCGGACGGGTGTCGGATGACGGACGGTCATATCTGATCGCCGGCCGGCGCCGGGTGGCGCGCCTCGCCGAGCTGGTCGGTGAGTGCCCCGAGGCCGCCCCGGCAGAACTTTGGCCAGGCAGCGCGACTGCGTGATCTTCCGGGATTGTGTCCGACATAACACCGTCGTCCCGGTGTACGGTGTCGCGGTCGGACGCATGCGGTGGCCGGACCGTTACCATCCGACTGCGGGTTCCCCGGGAATGAGGGCTCCTCCGGCGCGTTACGTTGAACATCTGTGCCTCGCCGGGCGGGCCGACGGGGAGCGCCGAGGATCTCGAAACTACTGGGAGTGCCGTGCCGAGTGAAGCCAGGACGATCCGTCTGGTCATCGTCGAGTCTCCGTCGAAGGCCAAGACGATCGCCGGTTATCTGGGGCCCGACTATCTGGTCGAGGCCTCCGTCGGCCATATCCGAGACTTGCCGAAGAACGCCGATGAGGTGCCGGCCAAGTACAAGGGCGAATCGTGGGCCCGCCTCGGCGTCGACGTCGACAACGGGTTCCACGCGCTCTACGTGGTCGCGGATAACCGCAAGCAGCAGGTGGCCAAACTGCAGAAACTGGCCAAAGAGGTGGACGAGATCTTCCTCGCCACCGATGAGGACCGCGAGGGCGAGGCCATCGCGTGGCACCTGATCGAGACGATCAAACCCAAGGTGCCGGTCAAACGGATGGTCTTCCACGAGATCACCAAGCCGGCCATCCAGGCCGCGGTCGCGAACCCGCGTGACATCGACCGTTCGCTGGTCGACGCGCAGGAGGCGCGCCGGATCCTGGACCGGCTGTACGGCTACGAGGTCAGCCCGGTCCTGTGGAAGAAGGTCATGCGTGGCCTCTCCGCCGGCCGCGTGCAGTCCGTCGCCACCCGGATCGTGGTCGAGCGCGAACGCCAGCGGATGGCGTTCCGTACCGCGGAGTACTGGGACATCCAGGCCCAGCTCGCGGTGCAGGGCCCGGTCGAGGGCGCACGTGCCTTCCAGGCCACGCTGATCGCGCTGGACGGCGACCGGATCGCCACCGGCAAGGACTTCGAGCCGACCACCGGTCAGCTCAAGCCGGGCGCCTCGGTGGTGCAGCTGGACGGCGACGGTGCCCGTGGGCTGGCCGCCCGTCTCGAGGACCGGCCGTTCACGGTCACCCGGGTCGAGGAGAAGCCGTACCGGCGCAAGCCGTACGCGCCGTTCATCACCTCGACGCTGCAGCAGGAAGCGTCCCGCAAGCTGCGGTCCTCCTCGAAGCAGACGATGCGTACCGCGCAGAGCCTGTACGAGAAGGGCTACATCACCTACATGCGTACGGACTCGGTGAACCTCTCCGAGACCGCCATCGCCGCGGCCCGCCGGCAGATCGCCGAGCTGTACGGTGCGAACAGCGTGCCGCCGCAGCCGCGCCGCTACACCACCAAGGCGAAGAACGCCCAGGAGGCGCACGAGGCGATCCGGCCCGCCGGTGACAACTTCCGCACGCCGGGCGAGATCGCCAAGGAGCTGAGCTCCGAGGAGTTCAAGCTCTACGAGCTGATCTGGCGCCGGACGGTCGCGTCGCAGATGACCGACGCGGTCGGCAACTCGGTGAGTGTCCGGATCCGGGCGATCTCGACGGCGAACGAGGAGGCCGACTTCGGTGCCTCCGGCAAGACGATCACCGACCCGGGCTTCCTCCGGGCGTACGTGGAGTCCTCCGACGACGCGGATGCCGAGGCCGAGGACGCCGAGCGTCGCCTGCCGAACCTGGTGAAGGACCAGCCGCTGACCGCCGACGAGCTGGCCGCGGTGGGTCACCACACCTCGCCGCCGGCCCGCTACACGGAGGCCTCGCTGGTCAAGGCGCTGGAGGAGCTGGGCATCGGCCGGCCGTCCACGTACTCGTCGATCATGCAGACCATCCAGGACCGCGGGTACGTCGAGAAGCGCGGCCAGGCGATGATCCCGTCGTTCCTGGCGTTCGCGGTGATCGGCCTGCTCGAGGGGCACTACCCGCGGCTGGTGGACTACAACTTCACCGCCGCGATGGAGGGCCAGCTCGACGACATCGCCTCCGGCGACCACACCCAGCTGGACTTCCTCACCGCCTTCTACTTCGGCACGCAGACCGGTGGCGTGGACGACGAGATCGCCCGGGCCGGTGGCCTGAAGAAGATGGTCACCGAGAATCTCAGCGCGATCGACGCCCGCGAGGTCAACTCGATCCCGCTCTTCACCGACGAGGAGAACCGCAAGGTCCTCGTCCGGGTCGGCAAGTTCGGGCCGTACCTGCAGCGCAAGGTGCCGCTGAACAGGCCGCTGGAGGAGGGCGAGGAGGAGCCGCCGGAGGACCGCGCGTCGATCCCCGAGGGTGTCGCCCCCGACGAGCTGACGCCGGAGAAGGTGGCCGAGCTCTTCCTGGCCGGCAACGGCGACCGTGCGCTCGGCGACGACCCGGGCACCGGCGAGCCGGTGACGGTCAAGTCCGGCCGCTACGGGGCGTATGTGCAGAGCGGCGAGCGCAGCTCGTCCCTGTTCAGCTTCCAGACGCCGCAGGAGCTCACGCTCGAGGAGGCGCTGCGGCTGCTGTCGCTGCCCCGGGTGGTCGGCAAGGACCCCGACGGCAACGAGATCATCGCGCGCAACGGGCGGTACGGGCCGTTCATCCAGCGGCTGAAGGACTCCCGCTCGCTGGAGAACGAGGAGCGGCTGTTCACCGTCACCCTGGACGAGGCGCTGGCCATGCTGGCCGAGCCGAAGCTCCGGGGCGCGCGGGGAGCGGCCAAGCCGCCGCTGCGTGAGCTGGGTGTCGACCCGGCGACCGAGAAGCCGATGGTGATCAAGGACGGCCGCTTCGGGCCGTACGTGACCGACGGCGAGACCAACGCGACGCTGCGACGCGGTCAGACGCCCGAGGAGATCACGGTCCAAGAGGCGATCGAGATGCTCGCCGAGAAGCGTGCCAAGGGACCGGTGAAGAAGACCGCCCGCAAGGCCGCGCCGAAGAAGGCGCCGGCCAAGGCCGCCACCGGCACCACGGCAGCGAAGAAGACCGCCGCCAAGAAGACAACGGCCGCCAAGAAGGCCACCCCGGCCAAGAAGGCGACGCCCGCTAAGAAGGCGACGCCGGCCAAGAAGACGACGACCGCGGCCCAGAAGGCCGCAGCCGCCGCAGAGTAACTAGCCCAAGACCCGGTCCAGGTAGTCATTCGTGAAGACCCGGGCCGGGTCCAGGCGGTTGCGCACCGCCACGAAGTCGTCGAATTTCGGGTACGCGGGGCGCAGGTCATCGGCCGTCCGATAGTGCAGCTTGCCCCAGTGCGGCCGGCCACCGAGCGGCTCGCAGAGTGCCTCCAGGGCCTTGAAGTACGGCTCGTACGGGCTGCCGAGGAACTGGTGCACCGCGATGTAGGCGGACTCCCGGCCGTACCCGTGTGACAGCCAGACGTCGTCCGGGCCGGTGAACCGCACCTCGACCGGGAAGAGCACCTTGAACGGCAGCGCCTCGATCAGCCGGGGCAGCGCGTCGATCACCTCGGGCAGGGCCTCGCGCGGGATCTCGTACTCCATCTCGGTGAAGCGGACCCGGCGGGAGCTGCAGAAGACGTGGTCGGAGCGGCCGGTGTAACTGCGCGCGGTGAGCGCCCGGGCGGCCATGGCGCTCATCCGCGGCACCGTTGCCGGCCACTTCTGCCCGATTTTGCAGAGACCCTCAAAAGCGGTGTTCGACAGAAACTCGTCGTCGAGCCAGCTGCGGAACTTCGGCAGCGGCCGGTCGTGCACGGTCACCCGATTGTTGATCTTCAGCTGGGCCCGGTCGGTGTACGGGTACCAGTAGAACTCCACGTGGTCGTTCGCCGGGATCCAGTCCACGAGGCCGGCCAGCACGTCGGCGAGCGGCATCGGCCTCTCGTCGGCGAGCAGGTTGAACGCCGGCACGCAGCGCAGGGTCACCTCGACCAGGACACCGAGCGCGCCCAGCCCGGCCCGGGCGGCGGGGAACTCCGGTGACTCCAGGTCGTACCGTCGGATCTTGCCGTCCGCGGTGACCATGGTGACCGCTTCCACGCAGGACGCCAGCGTGCCGTGCTTGATCCCGGTGCCGTGCGTGGCGGTGGAGATCGCACCGGCCACCGTCTGCAGGTCGATGTCGCCGAGGTTGGGCATGGCCAGGCCGTGCTGGGCCAGCACGGCGTTCAGAGTGGACAGCGGCATGCCGGCTTGCACGGTGACCAGGGGTCCGTCCACCGCGATCAGCTGATTCAGACGGTGCAGCAGCATCCGCTGGTCGTCGGCGACCGCGATGGCCGTGAACGAGTGCCCGCTCCCGACCGTCTTGATCCGTCGTCCGGCGTCGGCGGAGGCGGTGACCATGGCCGCCACCTCGTCGATGCTGCCAGGGCTGAGCACCTCCGCGACGGACTCCTGGTTGGTTCCCCAGTTGGTCCAGCGACGGGAGTTAACGGGTGTAGTCATTCCGGCTTTTGTCCTCCGTCCGAGGGGACACCACTACTTGGCGTCCCGTCGATGTGCCTCGCTCGTTGATCCGAGTAACGTTCGATTTATCACTGAGCTTTATTCGCGACTCACCTTGGTTCATCGCCGCGAATAGATCTCACTGCTGAGAGGGAGTGGCGACGCGTGTCGACACCAACCGTCAGCACCGGACCGCTGCGGCGGGTTCCGGTGCAGGGCAGAAGCGTTGCCCGGGTACAACGCATGCTCGACGCCTGCGCCGATCTGGTGGACCAGGTCGGCTACGAGGGCTTGACCACGACCCTTCTGGCCGAGCGGGCCGAGGTGGCCATCGGCTCGGTCTACCAGTTCTTCCCGGACAAGCGGGCCATCGTGCAAGCGCTGGCCCTGCGGAACATGGACGCCTACCTGCAGAGCCTCTCCGACCGTTTCGCGGCGGAGACGTTCACCCACTGGTGGGACGCGGTGGATGCGGCCATAGACGGTTACATTCACATGCACCGCAGCGTGCCGGGCTTCCGGACGCTGCACTTCGGCGACGTCGTCGACCTGCACCTGCTCGACGCGGAGCGGGACAACAACGCGGTCATCGCGGAACGCCTCGCCGAGCTGCTGATGGAGCAGTTCCAGCTGATGGACCGGGCGCGGATGCGCTTCGCCCTGCAGATCTCGGTGGAAGCCGCCGACGCGCTGATCAAGCTGGCGTTCCGGCGCGACCCGGCCGGCGACGAGGCGGTGCTCACCGAGTCGAAGGCGCTGATCCGGGAGTACCTCCACCGGCACGTCTCGGTGTAAGAACCGGCGCAAACCCCGCCCGGGGTCAGCCGAGAAACGCATGACCTTCTCCCCGGTACGTCGGGGCCGGCGTCAGCGTGTCCCCGTCGATCAGCTGCAGCTCGTTGACGTGTTCACACAGCTCGCCGGCCTTGGCGTGCCGGAACCACACCCGGTCACCCGGGCGCAGCTGCTCGGCGGCCTCGCCCAGCAGGGGCGTCTGCACCTCGCCCGGCCCCTCGTCAGCCTTGAACGAGAGACCCTCGGGCAGGTACGGCATCGGCAGCCGGGACGCCTCGGCCGGTCCGGACGCGATCCAGCCGCCACCCAGCACGGTCGCGATCCTCGGGGCGGGGCGGCGGACCACGGAGAGCGCGAAGAACGCCGCCGGGGTGGGCCGCCAGTTGCGGTACGAGTCGAACAGGGTCGGGCCGTACAGCCCGGAGCCGGCGGTGACCTCGGTGACCGACGGGTCGGCGCTGGTGGCGGCGATGCTGCCGGTACCGCCGCCGTTCACGTACTCCAGGTCGGCGTGCTCCCGGACCGCTTGGACCGCGGCGGCGCGCCGGCCGAGCAGTTCGGGGAGGGCACGGCTCTGCATCAGCCGGATGGCGCGCCCGCGCAGCGTCCGTCCCGGCGGGGCGTCACCCACGCCGGCGATGTGCGCCTCGTACGACATCATCCCGACCAGTGTGAACCCCGGCCGGGCGGCGATCCGGCGGGCCAGCGCGCCGGCCTGTACGGCGGAGTGCACCGGTGAGCGCCGGACGCCGACGTGCAGTGGCCCGGCCGGCTTCCAGGACGCGTCCAGGTCCAGGCAGAGCCGGACGACCGGGCGCTTGCCGGGCGGGGTCACCTGGTCGGCCAGATCGAGCTGCGAGGGGTGGTCCACCATGATCGAGATCGCGGCGGCCAGTTTCTCGTCGCCGGCCAGCTCGCGCAGCGCCGCCCGGTTCGCCGTCGGGTACGCCACCAGCACGTCGTCGGTCACTCCCGCGCGGACCAGCCAGATCGCCTCGGGCAGCGTGTACGCCATCACGCCGTGCCAGCCGGGCCGTGCCAGCACCCGTTCCAGCAGCGCCCGGCAGCGCACCGACTTGCTCGCCACCCGGATCGGTTTGCCGGCCGCCCGAGCGGTCAGCCGGTCCGCGTTGTCGTCGAACGCGGCCAGGTCGACCACGGCGAGCGGAGTCTCCAGATGGTCGGTGGTCTTCTCGAGTCGCCGGCGGAGGGCATAACGATCGGTGAGCACACGCGCACGCTATCCCGATCCGCAGCAACACGAAAGACATTCATCTCTACTCCACTCGTTGGTGCGTACCCCCGATGACCAGGGGTGGCCGGATACAGTGCTCCGAGCAGTGACCACGGGGAGGTAGCGCCATCAACACGGAAAGCCGCGAGGAGACCGCGCCGGTCGAGCTATCGGGTGCGGCCGCGCTGCGCTCCGTGCTCCGCATCCGTCCGTTCCGCCGGCTCTGGCTGGTGCTCGGCGCAGCCTCGTTCGGGGACTGGATCGGCCTGCTCGCCACCAGCCTGTTCACCGCCGCGCAGTTCTCCAAGCCGGCGGCGCAGGGCCTGGCGTTCAGCGCCACCATCGCGGTCCGCCTGCTGCCTGCGCTGTTCCTCGGCCCGATCGCCGGCGTGCTGGCCGACCGGTTCGACCGGCGCTGGACCATGGTGATCACCGACCTGCTGCGGTTCGTGATCTACGGGTCGATCCCGATCGTGCCACTGCTCGGCGCGTCGCCCGGCGTCATCGCCACCTGGGCCACCATCGCCACCCTGCTCGGCGAGACGGTCACCCTGATCTGGATCCCGGCCAAGGAGGCCGCGGTCCCCAACCTCATCCCGAAGGCCCGGATCGAGGTCTCCAACCAGCTCACCCTGGTCACCACGTACGGGATCACGCCGATCCTGGCCGCGCTCACCCTCTCCGCGCTGACCGCCGGGGTGCAGAACTCCGGCGCCTCGCTGCCGGCCTGGGCGCAGCCGGTGCAGCTGGCCCTCTACATGAACGCGCTGTCCCGGCTGGCCACCGCGCTCGTCGTCTTCTTCGGCATCCGGGAGATCGGCGGCAAGAGCGCGGAACGCCAGCAGGCCGCCGCGCAGAGCATGTCCCGGCAGTTCCTGGACGGCTGGAAGTACATCGGGCGTACCCCGCTGGTCCGGGGCCTGGTGCTGGGCATCTTCGGCGCGTTCGCGGCCGGCGGCGTGGTGATCGGCTCGGCCAAGACGTACGCGGTCTCGCTCGGCGCCGGTGAAGCGGCCTTCTCGCTGCTCTTCGGCGTGATCTTCCTGGGTCTGGCGCTCGGCATCGGGCTCGGCCCGATGATCGTCAAGGATCTCTCCCGGCGGCGCTGGTTCGGCATGAACATCGTGCTGGCCAGCGGCTCGGTGATGTTCCTCGGTCTGGCCTTCCACCTGTCCATGGCGCTGCTCGGCGCGCTGCTGGTGGGCGCCGGTGCGGGCATGGCGTTCCTGGCCGGCACCACGCTGCTCTACGGCGAGGTCGACGACGCGGTTCGCGGCCGGGTCTTCGCCGTGGTCCAGATCGGCGTCCGGATGGTCCTGCTGCTCGCGATCACCCTGGCCGGCCTGCTGGTCGGCCTGGGCAGCTCGCGCCGGGTCGACCTGGGCGCGTTCAGCTTCGACGTCTCGTTCACCCGGGTGCTGCTGCTGGTGGCCGGCGCGATCGGGATCTGGGTCGGCATCGGCGCGTTCCGCCAGATGGACGACAAGAAGGGCGTGCCGGTCCTGGCCGACCTGTGGGGTTCGGTCCGTGGCCGGCCGCTCGCCCCGCCGGAGGAGTTCGCCCGGGCCGGGGTGTTCGTGGTCTTCGAGGGCGGCGAGGGCGCCGGCAAGTCCACCCAGGTGAACCGGCTGGCCGAGACGCTGCGCGAGGAGGGCCGGGAGGTGGTGGTCACCCGCGAGCCGGGCGCCACCGACATCGGCTCCCGGATCCGCGGGCTGGTGCTCGACAAGGAGCACGGCGCCGGGCCGTCGCCGCGCGCCGAGGCCCTTCTGTACGCCGCGGACCGGGCACACCACGTCGCCACCGTGGTCCGTCCGGCGCTCGGCCGGGGCGAGGTGGTGATCAGTGACCGGTACGTCGACTCGTCGCTGGCGTACCAGGGCGCCGGTCGTACCCTGCCGGTCCAGGAGATCTCCTGGCTCTCCGCGTGGGCGACCGGCGGCCTGAAACCCGACCTGGTGGTCCTGCTCGACGTGGACCCGACCGTGGGCCTCACCCGGGTCAGCTCCCGGGGCGAGGGCACCGACCGGCTGGAGAGCGAGTCCAAGGCCTTCCACGACCGGGTCCGGTACGCGTTCCTGGACCTGGCCGCCGCCGACCCCAAGCGCTATCTGGTGCTGGACGCGGCCCGCCCGCCCGAGGAGCTGGCCGCGGCGGTGGCGTCCCGGCTGGCCGACTTGCTCGGCCCGGTCCCGGTGACCGCTCCTACTGCCTGAACAGTCGCAGCGGCACCGCGGCGGCCATCCGAGCCATCCCGGCATCGTTGGGGTGCAGGTGGTCGCCGCTGTCGTACGCCGGGTTCAGCCGCAACGGATCGGCCGGATCCCGGACCGCCTCGTCGAAGTCGATCACCGCGTCGTACTCGCCGGAACGGCGGATCCACCGATTCAGCGCGGAGCGTTTGCGCTCGTTCTCCGGGCTGTAGAAGCCGAGCGTGTCGTCCTTGAACGGCAGCACCGTCGCTCCGTACGCCCGCAGCCCGGCCTGGTGCGCCCGCGCGATCAGCTGCCGGTGCCCCCCGATCAGGTCGTCGGCCGAGACCACCTCGTCCGGCGGCGCCGACGTGCCCGGATGTCCGAGATCGTTCACCCCGAGCAGCACCACCAGGTACGCCGCGCCGGGCTGGGCGACCACGTCCCGGTCGAAGCGGCGCAGCGCGCTCTGCCCGAAGTACGCCGCGTACGCCACCGCCGGGCTGCCGGCCGGCGGGTTCGGGTCGTGCAGCAGCCGGTTGCCGGAGACGCCGACGTTGGCCACCCCGCGGCGGTAGGACAGCCGGGCGGCCAGCAGGTCGGGCCAGCGGTGGTTGGCGTTCGCGACGGTGTTCGCGCCGTTCGTGATCGAGTCGCCGAGGGTGACGATCGCGCTGCTTGTCGCGTGCACACTCACCCCGGACAGGAACAGGTACTGCTGGATCGTGCTGGTCGGCGTCACGTGCCGGGCGCCTGTCACGTTGCCCGCGGCGATCACGTTGTCCTGGAACGCGAACGCGGCGAGCGTGGTGACCGGGGTGCGCGCCGGCAGGTAGACGCTGATCACCAGGTCGGCGCCGCCGGTGACCGGCAGGTCGACCGGGTCGCTGACGATCGGCGCGCCGGACGGGACGGTGACCGCGCCCTGCCCGCCGAAGGTGACCCGCCGATCGGTGCCGGGCCTGGTGTCGTTGCCGGCCGCACGGATCGCCACACGTACCTCGCCGATCCGCAGTGGCGTCTCGCCGAACTCGTTGGTGAGCCGGATCCGCAGCTGGTTGCCGCCGAGGCTGAGGTGGACGACCTGCCGCAAGGTCTGGTCGGCGAGGACCAGGGGTGGTGCCGGCGGGACGGTGGTCGGCACCGCGGCCCAGCTGGCGGTCCAGGCCGCCGTCGCCGCGGCCGCCGGGCTCGGCGGGAGGGCGCCGGTCGCTGCGGCAGCTCCGGTCAGGGCAAGTAGCTGGCGTCTCGTGGGCATGTCACCCTCCGGAAGTTTCGGAAATCTCCGGGACAGATCTCCGTAACGTAGAGCTGCTCATCGATGTCGTCAAGGGGCGGGTATCGGCTGCTGCGCCATCTTCACGGTCCGATAGTGATCGATGGACATGGTTGACGCGGGTGGGCAGTGTGCATAACGTTTCGGCTTGTCCTCGTAACTTTCGGAGGCACTTCTGATGAGACTTGGTCGCATCGCCGCGTTTCTCGCGGTCAGCCTGGCCGTGGCCGGTTCCGCGCCGGCCGACGCGCATCCGCGGTCGGATGACGGGTCGCTGCGGGCCGCGGCGCGAGGCACTGGCGTACGGATCGGCACGGCCGTCGACATGTCGGCCCTGGCCGCCGACGCGCCGTACCGGGAAGCGGTGGCCCGCGAGTTCGACACGGTCACCCCGGAGAACGTGATGAAGTGGGAGGCCGTCGAGCCTCAGCCCGGCGTCTACGACTGGGCCGCCGCCGACCAGCTCGTCGACTTCGCCCGCAAGAACGGGCAGCTCGTCCGCGGGCACACCCTGGTCTGGCACAGTCAGAACCCGGCCTGGCTGACCGAATCCGCCTACACCCCGGCACAGCTGCGCACCCTGCTGCGCAAGCACATCCTCGACGAGGTCGGCCACTTCAAGGGCCGGATCTGGGCCTGGGACGTGGCGAACGAGGTCTTCAACGACGACGGCACGCCGCGGGACACCATCTGGCTGCGAGCGCTCGGGCCGGGCTACATCGCCGACGCGTTCCGCTGGGCGCACCAGGCCGACCCCAAGGCGCTGCTGTTCCTGAACGACTACAACAACGAGGGCGTGAACCCGAAGAGCGACGCGTACTTCGCCCTGACCAGGCAACTGCTCGCGCAGGGCGTCCCGGTGCAGGGCTACGGCATCCAGGGCCACCTGGCGCTCCAGTACGACTTCCCGGACAGCGTGCTGGACAACGTGCGACGCTTCGACAAGCTCGGGGTGCGTACCGCGTTCACCGAGGTCGACGTGCGGATGCTGCTGCCGGCGGACACCGCGAAGGTGCGGGCGCAGGCCGAGGGATTCGGCTTGCTGCTGCGGGCGTGCCTGCTGGTGAAGCACTGTGTGTCGTACACGGTGTGGGGATTCACGGACAAGTACTCGTGGGTGCCCGGGGTCTTCGACGGGGAGGGGTCGGCGACGCCGTTCGACGAGAACCTGCGGCCCAAGCCCGCCTACGCCACGTTGCGGGACACGTTGCTGCTGGCCCGGCGCTGATCCGCGGCGGACGATGAGGACCAGGCTGCGCCGGCACCGTCCGTCGGCGCAGCCTCCTCGTCAGCCCTTCCAGAGGTTCAGCATCATCGTCTCCACCGCGATCTCCGGCTTGACGTTCAGGTTGATCGACTCGCGGCAGGCGAGCACCGCCTCCAGCCGCCGCAGCGTGCTCTCCGGCGACCACTTCCGCGACGCCGCCTCGGACTGCGGAGCGACGTCGCCGTGCACCACCGCCACCGGCGCGCGCAACGCGGTGACCAGCACGTCCCGGTAGAACCCGGCCAGGTCGACCAGCTGCCGGTCGAGCACGTCCCGCTGGGTCCGGGTAGACCGGGACTTCTGCCGGCGCTCCAGGTCCTTGATCTGGCCGGCCGCGCCGCGCATCGCGCCGGTCGCGCCCCGCCCGGTGCCGCCCGCGCCCAGCGCCTGCTCCAGCGCCGACCGCTCGGACGCGTCCGAATCCACCACGCTCGTCGCCGCCTCCGACTTGGCCGCCGCGACCATGCCCGCGGCCACGTCGAAGCAGGCGCCCACGCCGGTCAGCCTTTTCGGCACGGCCAGCACCGCATCGCGGCGGGACCGGGCCTCCGGGTCGGCGGCCAGCAGCCGGGCCCGGGTGATGTCACCCTGCGCCGCGGCGGCGGCCCAGGCCGCGGTGTCGGCGGCCATGCCGTCCCGGGCGATCAGCGCCGCGGCGACCGCGTCGGCGGGCGGCTGGCGCAACGCCACCACCCGGCACCGCGAGCGGATCGTCACCGAGATGTCGTCCGGGTGAGTGGATGGGGTGCAGAGCAGGAACACCGTGCGGGGCGGCGGCTCCTCGATCGCTTTGAGCAGGGCGTTGCCGGCCGCCTCGGTGAGCCGGTCGGCATCCTCGATCACCACGACCTGCCAGCGTCCGCCGCTGGGCGCGGTCGCCGCCCGCAACACCAGGGCGCGCATCTCACCGACCCCGATCGACAACCCTTCCGGTACGACGAAGCGCACGTCGGCGTGCGTCCTGCCGAGCACGGTGCGGCAGCCGTGACACTCGCCGCACCCCTGCCCCTCGCGCTGGCACTCCAGCGCGGCGGCGAACGCCCGCGCGGCCAGCGACCGCCCCGATCCGGGTGGACCCGTGAAGATCCACGCGTGGGTCATCGCCGCGCCGCCGGCGGTGTCGCCGACCACCACTCGCGCGGCGGCGGCGGCAGCCCGGCGCAGCGTCTCCACCGGCTCGTCCTGGCCGACCAGGTCAGAGAACACATCATGCGGACTCACCCGACGATGGTATTGCCAAGCCCCGACAAATCCCGGACCGGTTGACCCGTACCGGTGGCGCGACTTCCTGGAGTGACGGATGAGTAACTCTGCGTCGCGGCTTGGAAGTTATCCACAGAGGACTCCGGGGATGCCGGGGGAGCGGTAGATTCTGATGTCGGAACGCGACGGCGACATGACACGTGGTGAGGAGCCGGGTGCATGGCTCGGGAGATCGACGAGGCGTGGATCGATGAGGCGATCGGTCGTTATCGGCGCGTCGAGGGCCTGCGTGCCGAGTTCGACACGGCGGTCGCGGCGCACCAGGTCACGGTGCACTCACCCGACCAGTCGATCGAGGTGGTGGTCACCGCGTCGGGCGAGATCGTCGACGTGCGGGTGCACGGCGGCCTGCGCCAGCGGGATGCCGTCGAGTTCTCCCGCGAGCTGAAGGCCGTGGTCACCAGCGCGGGGGAGGCGGCTCGCTGGGCGCGGGAGAAGTTGCACGCCGAGGTGTTCGGCTCGCTCCACTCCCTGGACGACCCATGATCTGCCGGAGCTTTTCGACATACCCCCGGAGGGGCGCTGACATGGACCGGCTCGCCGACCGCATCGACCAGGCCGCCGCCGCACTGACCACGATGGACCGGCGCGTGCCGGAGCTTCTGCCGGTCGCCGGCGCGTTCGGCGCGGATGACGCCGGGCGCCCCGGCCGGATCGGGCAGCGGTTGCACGAGAGCTGGTCCGCGGTGCTGCGGGCCCGGTCCGCCGAGGCGGCCGGACTGGCCGGGCGGTTGTCCGAAATGGCCCACTCGGTGCGGGCCAGCTCCCAGGACTATGCCGAGACCGACGCGGCGGCGCAGCGCCGCCTGCGGGGGCTCTGATGGACCAGCTCGATCGCCTGCTGACCGTCGCCGAGCCGCTGCTCAGCCGGGTCGACCAGGTGCTCTCGGCGGCCGGCGCCCCGGAAGGGCACCAGGTCTGGCCCGAGTTGCGCCGGGTCCGGCTGCTCCCGGGCGACGCGGCCCGGTCGGTCGGTGCCCTGCGCCCGGCCGTGGTCGCCGAGGCGGTGCCCGAGCTGCGCGCCCACGCTCGGGCCTGCGCCGACACGGCTGACGCGCTGCCGCTGGCCACGTCCTGGACCGGCGACGCCGCCGACGCCTACGAGGCGCTCCGCCGCCGCACCGCCGAGCAGCTCAACGCCGGCCCGAACAGCCTCTCCCGTCGGATGACCGCCACCGCCGACCTGGCAGACACCCTCACCGACTGGATGACCCACTCCCGCAACGCCCTGGCCAGTGCCTTGGCCGAGGCCCTGACCTCCGCCGAGTCCCTGATCCTGACCACCCCTGGCGCGACCTTTCCCGGCGTGCCGGAGACCCGCGCCGCCGCCGACATCGCCGCGCTGCTCCTGCGCACCATCGCCGACCGCTACGACCTGGCCGAAGACCTCCTCGCCGAGATCGGCCCCCTGAGGTCCCCCCAGCCGGTCTGACCCCGCCCCCGCGCCGACCCGCCTCGCCCCACGGCGGATGGTCGATATCGTTTGGCGATGCCGTTGACGAACCCCTGGCTGGCCGACCCGACACCCACCCGGAAACTGCCGCCGGACCGGCTCGAGGAACGCATCCGCAACCTGCTGTCCAGCCAGAACATGTGTGTCCTGGCCACCACCGGCCCGGACGGCCCGCTGGCCACGCCGGTGCGGTTCTACGCCCTGGGCCTCGCGGTGATGTTCACGGCCTCGCCCCGCTCGCCGAAGATCCGCAACCTGATCGCCGACCCGCGCGTCTCGGTCGGCATCTTCGCGCCCCTGGTCGGCCTGGCCAGCAGCCGGGGCGCCCAACTCTTCGGCCGTGCCCGCCTGCTCGGCCCGGAGGACCCGGAGCAGATCCGCTATTGGGAAGCGTTCCGCTGGGAGAACGAACACGCCGAACGCGGCCGCCCCCTCACCGAGCCACCCGCCGAAACCCTGATCGTCATCGACCCCGACCGGATCGTCTACACCGAACACTGGCTCCGCCGCGACGGCTTCGCCCCACGCCAGACCTGGCACCCCACCCCAGCTCCCCACGCATGACGCCGCCGCCGCTCGTGTGGGGACTTTCGGTGCGCTCCGCGCCGCAACTCCCCACGCACGGCGGTTCGGCGGTTTGTGTGGGGACTTCAGGTGCGCTCCGCACCGCAACTCCCCACGCAAGATGGTGCTGCCGCTTGTGTGGGGACTTTCGGTGCGGAGCGCGCCCTAACTCCCCACGCAAGATGGTGCTGCCGCTTGTGTGGGGACTTTCGGTGCGCTGCGCGCCCAAACTCCCCGCGCAACCGCGCAACCGCGCAACCGCGCAACCGCGCGACCGCGCGACCGCTCAGGACTCCGGGCGACGTCGACGTGCCCCCAGCACGAACGCGCACACCCCGCCCACCAACAACCCCGCCCCGGTGATGAACAGCGGAGCAACCCGCGGCCCGGTGACCGGCAGAGTGTCCGCCGGCGTATCGGTGGCCACCGACTTGCGACCCGGCTCCGGCGCCACCGCGGCGGCCTCCAGCATCCCGATCCCCAGGTCCGCGACCACTGCGGACGGTTCGTACCCGGCCTCACCCCGGCCCGCCGCGGAAACCCGCAGCACGGACACCTTGATCGCGGTCGCCCGCGCGGCCAGCGCCCGTCCCTTCGACGCCTGCCGCACATCACCGAGCGAGATCCGCACGATCGCCTTCCCTCCCGGCACGCTCTCCAGCGGCATCACCGCACCCGGCCCGGAAGAAGCCGACTTGGACGGCACCGGCAACCCGGGAATCGAGGGAACCGGTGACGACTCGGGCGGCAGCACCGGCACCGTCCCGGACTCCGTGATCGGCCCCAGATCACTGATCGTCACATCGACCTGGTCACTGGGCGTGTCGAGCTTCGTACCGGAAATCCCCGGCCCGGACACCTCGACCACCGCAGGCTGATAGCGGACCTGGCCACCGTCGGCGGCGGACATCGAGACCCGCAGGGTCGGCGCGCGCAGGATCCGGATCCGGACCTTGCCGCCGGCGAGGTCGATCCGGCCGGTGTTCACGGTCGCCGACGCGACCGACCGGATGTGGCCGTCCCGCCGGTTCAGCGCCGTGCTGCTCCGGCTCGAGGCCTTCTCCGGTACGCGGACCAGCTCCCCGTTCGCGCCGGTCAGCGTGATCCGGCCGAGCTCGGTCGTGGAGCGGGAGATGTCCTCACCGGATGCGCCGCAGCCCACCGTGGCGTCCCAGCGGGCCTGCGCGGACATCGTCCCGGAGTCCACCTGGATCGGCCCGAACCGCTTGACCCCGGTGTGCTGCTCGGTCGGCTTGCGCGACGGCGGCGCCTGCTGCAGCACCTGTTCGGCCGCCGGAGCCCCGGGCACCCGCCCGTTCAGGATCAGCCCGGCCGCCGCCGACTTCACCGGCGCATCCGCGATCATGACGCTCCGTGAGTCACCGAGCCCGACACCGCTGATCAATTGCTGGGTGTCACTGTCCGAAACGACCGTACCCCCGGCCGCACCCCCGGCCTCACCCCCGGCAGGGGAGGAAGAAGGCGTCACCGTCGGCCGCTCCCCGCTGTCCCGCTTCGTGATCCCGGCACCGTGCTCCCGCTTCACCACCCCGCGAAGATCCAGCCGTTCGATCCGCAGCAACTCCGCCTCGGACTGCGCCGCATACCGCTGAGTGCCCGCACAGGGGGCCGGCGCCCCCGCGAATGCCGGGCCGGGCACGCCCAGCACCCCCGCGAACCCGATCGCGGCGACACTGGCGGCCAGCGATGTAGCGCTCGTCATGTGGCAGGTCCTTTCGACGTGGGCCGCCGGGGCGGTGTCTACGGGACTGGCCAACGAGGGTCGATGAGGCCGGATGCGCGGCGTCTATGCGACAACCCTCGCGGGTAGTTCAAATCCGGCATTTGGTGCAGCTTGTCCGGGGTCGTAGGGTTACCGCATGGGCATGCTGTGCGCGGTCAGCTTCAACCGATACGGCCGCCTCTACTACCTCGATCCGGGTGAGTTCACGCCCTCGGTCGGCGACCGCGTGCTGGTCCCCACCGACGACGGCCCCGAGGTGGCGGAGTGCGTCTGGGCACCCCAGTGGGTCAGCGAGGAAACCGACGGTTTCCCCAAGGTCATCGGCCTGGCCGTTGACGACGATCTGCGCCGCGACGAGCTGCTCCGCAAACGCAAGGCCGAGGCCAAGGTCGCCGCCAAAAAGCTGATCAAGGCGCACGAGCTGCCGATGAAAGTGGTCGCCGTCGATCACGTCCTCGATCAGGGCAGCGCCAACGGCCCCCGCACCACGATCTACTTCACCGCGCCGCACCGGGTCGACTTCCGCTCGCTGGTCCGCGATCTCGGCGCCACCCTGCACTGCCGGGTCGAGCTGCGCCAGCTCTCGGCCCGCGACTCGGCCCGCGTCCAGGGCGGCATCGGCTCGTGCGGCCGCGACCTGTGCTGCGCCACCTTCCTGACCGATTTTGAGCCGGTCACCATCCGGATGGCGAAGGACCAGGACCTCCCGCTCAACCCCCTGCGGATCTCCGGCGCCTGCGGCCGCCTGATGTGCTGCCTGAAATACGAACACCCGCTCTACCAGGCATTCCAGGCAACCGCCCCGGCCATCGGCACCCGCGTGACCACCCCCGAGGGCGGCGACGGCCGCGTCGTCGCGCACAGCGTCCCGAAAGACTCGGTTGTGGTCCGCCTCGACTCGGACGGCTCCCGTTGCTCCTGCTCCCGGGCCTCGGTCTGCGCCCCGCGCCAGGCACACGACGCCGAATACAACCCCTAAAACCTATTTTGTACGACCTGGGCACAGCCCCCGCCGAGCACACCCCACGCCGTGACCGGTCCTGACCGACTCAGGGCCGCCGGGGTGTGCTCCCGGGGCCGACCCGGGCTCGCTCCGCTTCGCCCGCGATCGTCACGGTCGTGAAGTCCCCGGCCCGGCGACCGCGATCGGTGGCTCGATCCGGTGCACGGCCAGCGGCTGCTCCGGGCGCAGCCACGGCGTGTGCACCTCGCCCTCCGGGTCGGCGGCCCACTGGTGGCAGACCTGGTCGACGCCGAGCGGGTGGATGGTCAACGTCCCGTCCGCGGCGATGTGCATCCGCAGGAAGCTCTTCGCGTCCTCGATGCCCTGGCCCGCGTACAGCTCGTTGAGGTTGACGTCGAACGTCGACGCGACGAGCAGGTACAGCGCGACCAGCTGGGTCGACAGGATGGCGATCGCCGGCCCGTAGAGGATGGCCGCCACCACGAACGGCCCCGGCCACGCCCACTCCTGGAACGGCAGCCGCAACCACACCCAGGTGCCCCCGGCGGCCAGCGCGATCTGCGCCAGCCCGTGCGAGACCCCCAGGATCCAGTGCCGCGCGTGTTTCGCCGAGGACGCGCCCGGCGGTTTCGCGAACAGCACCGTCCCGGCCAGGATCAGCACGAGCATCAGCAGCAGCGGGATGCTGAACAGCCGCTGGATGCTGCCACCCTGCCGGGCCGCGCCGGCCATCGGCAGCATGGTCAGCGTGTGGATGATGCCGAGCATGGTGGCGAACCCGGCGTTGCGCCGCTGGATCCGGTGGAACACGCCCCAGCCCAGTTTCCGCGACGTCGACGGGTCCGGGAAACGGGACACCAGCTCGTACTCCCGGCTGCGGGAGCGGCTGCGGGTCATCGTCTCCCGGGGCGGCACAACCAGTTTCGGTGGCAGCTTGTGCGTGCCCAGCAGGTACGCCCCGCCGCCACCGCAGGTGATCAGCTCCCGGTCCTCGCCGGTGTAGCGCGCGTAGTGGTGCAGGTCGCCGGAGACCAGCACCCGCACCTGCGCCCGGGTCGGCGCCACGATGGTGCGGATGAAGTAGTCGACAGCGTCGTACGCCTCGGGGTTGTCCTTCGCCTTCACCCACGTCGGCGACGGCGCCATCAGGATGATCCGGTCGTCCGGCCCGACCTCCCGGGCGGCTTTCTCGAAATAGAGCAGCTGCGGGTCGTCGATATATGCCCCGAACTGCTCGTCGACCGCGAACAGCCACCAGTTGCCGGGCAGTTTCACCGCGAAATACGACCGGCGCTGCTCGGTGCGCCACCCGCCGATGTGACCGTCCTTGCGGCGGGCGAACAGGCGCAGGAACGCGGTCAGACCGTCGTACCAATCGTGGTTTCCCGGCAGGGCGAACAGCGTGGGTCGTGGCTCACCGGGCGGCGCCTCCGGCAACGCCGCGCGGTACGGCCCCTTCATCCGGCTCTCGTAGCCGTCGCCGCTGGCCAGCGGATAGACCTGGTCACCGCCCATCAGCAGCAGCCGGCCCCGCGGCAGCGCCGCGCCGTCCACGGTCAGCTGCGGCTGGGCCAGCAGCCAGGCGATCGAATACGTCGCGTCGAACCCGTCACCGAGGTCGGCGACGTAGTCCAGCCACAGCTCGCCGTCGGCGGTCGCGGAATGATCGAAGAAGTCCGCGTCCAGAGCGTTCTGCAGCTCGCGCTTGTCGAGGTACGCCCCGAACAGGATGGCCAGCAGCGCCCGCAGCCCGGTGCTCAGCAGCAGCAGCGGGGCCAGCCACCCGATCGGCTTCTTCGGCGTGAACCCCAGCTCCTGCGGATCCAGCCCGGCCGGCCGGGCCGGCACGGTGTGCTCCGCCTCGGCAGACCCGCCCGAGACAACGACAGGCATCGACTGATCGTCCGTCACGTGAGGCACATTAGTCCCGCCGTACGACATCGGCCCGCCGAGCGCTCCCGGCCCTCTCGCAAAAGAGATCCCCCGATGTCGTACACTTGGCAACTGTTGCCGCCTTAGCTCAGTCGGCTAGAGCGACGCACTCGTAATGCGTAGGTCGACGGTTCGATTCCGTCAGGCGGCTCCACCGGAAAGCCCAGGTCAACGACCTGGGCTTTCCCTTTTCCCCGGATCGAATGCCCGAGCACTGCCAGCCGCGTCCGGCGAGCACCGCTGGTGGGCGTTCGCCGAGAGTGCGGCCACGTTCCGTGGAACCGTGCGCAGGTCGTACAAAAAAGAAATTCTGCCTAGACTCGGGGCGTGCACGGGGAACCGGAGTGGGACGTCGCGGTGATCGGGGCGGGGCCCGCCGGGCTGGCGGCCGCGCATGCCGCCGCGTCGCACGGGGCGCGGGTGGTGGTGCTGGAGCGGGCCGAGCATCCGCGGTACAAGACGTGTGGTGGTGGCCTGCTGGGCAGCTCGCTGCGGCTCAGCGCGGAGCGCCTCACGGTTCCGGCGCGGGACGTCGTCAGCAGCATCACCTTCACCCTCGACGGGCGCCGCGAGTTCACCCGGACGTCGGCGGGGAAGCCGCTGGTCACGCTGGTCCGGCGGGACGAGTTCGACCTCGCCTGGTGCGAGGCCGCCGAGAAGGCCGGCGCGACGGTACGCCAGAACACCCAGGTCCGCGCGCTCGAGCAGGACGAGCACGGGGTCACCGTGACGCTCGCCGACGGGTCGACGGTCACCGCCCGGGTGGTGATCGGCGCCGACGGCTCGGCCGGGATCACCAGCCGGCACGTCGGTGTCGTCGCCGAGCAGCAGGATCTCGGCCTGGAGGTGGAGCTCGCGGCCACCCCGGCCGACCAGGAGCGCTGGCGGGGCCGGGTGCTGCTCGACTGGGGCCCGTTCCCCGGTTCGTACGGCTGGCTCTTCCCGAAAGAGGACGAGCTCACGGTCGGCGTCATCATGGCCAAGGGCCAGGGCACGGAAACCAAGCGCTACCTGCGGGATCTCGTCGAGCGGCTGGGGCTCGCCGACCGCGCCGTGCTCCGCGACTCCGGGCACCTGACCCGCTGCCGCACCGACGCGTCACCGCTGCGCAACGGCCGGGTGCTTGTCGTCGGTGACGCGGCCGGCCTGCTCGAACCGTGGACCCGCGAGGGCATCAGCTACGCGCTCCGCTCCGGCACGTGGGCGGGCCGGATCGCCGCGGAAAATCAAGACCTTTCCGGGTACGACCAGATCGTCGCCGAGCAGCTCCAACCCGAAATGGTCGCCGGTCGACGGCTGCTCGGAGTCTTCGCCCGGCACCCGTCGGTGGTGCACACCGCGATGTCCAGCGCGCTCGGCTGGCGCGCGTTCAGCGGCTTCTGCCGCGGTGACTTCTCGATGGCGGGGGCGCTCGGCCGTCCCGCGGTCCGCACCGCGCTGCGTCTGCTGGGCAGCCGGCCGGTGTGACGCCGACCGGCCGCCGATCCGTAGGGACTGGGTCAGGTGCGAACCTGCCATGGCGCCCACTGCACCGGCGCGGCGAACCCGCCTCGCCGGGCGTCCCGGGCGCCGGCCGTGGAGAGCGGCCCTTCCCGGTCGGCTTTCACTCCGGTGCCGATCAGCCTGGTCTCGTACCAGGATCCGCTCAAGCCACGACGGACCCGCTCCCACAGGCCGCCCTCGGTCAGCGCGGCGGTGTGGTCACGCAGCTGCTCGGAGAGCAGCTTGGGGTCCTCGTCACAGGAGTCGCACCCACATTCCGGCAGGGTTTCCCTCCACCACCGGCCGAAGTGCAGGTGCAGGCCGGGGTCGGTGAAGTAGATCGCCATTGGCGCCGCTGACGGGATCCGTGGGATGAGCCGGACGGTACGGACGAGCGCGTCGCCGTGCCCGCGCGCTTCCTTCGTCTCCCGGCGCTCCACTTGATAGCGCTCGGTGAGCTCGTCCAGCACGTGGTCGGCCGCTTCGTGCAGCGTGGTGAAGCGGTCCGGGTCGGTGGCGTGCAGGTAGCCGTCCACCACTGCAGTATGCCGCGCTCGGCCCGCGGCAACTAGCTGCTCCGGTGGGTTCGGTTTCACGCCCGGCCGAACTCGTCGGCCTTGACTCCGGCGACGAACGCCTCCCATTCCTCCCGCGTGAAGGTCAGGTGGGCCGCATCGACATTCTTGGAGTCCCGGATCAGGAACAGCTCACCGACTCTCGCGACCTCGACGCATGAGCCAGTGGCACACCGTTTACTCCGTCGCCAGCGCGCTTCCCCGGTTGTTTTGATCATTTCTGTACACCTCCGTGGTAGTTCGAATTCCACGGTAAGCGACGAATACCGGCCTGGAAGCACGGTGACATGAGTGAAAACACAAAGACGCCGCTTATCTCACAAATGCGAGTTATGCGGCGCTCGTTGCAGATGAAATATGTATTTTGCGAGTATTTGTGGACGGCTCGCACCGCTGGGAACGGGCCGTCCACACGGCTTCATAAGCCTTCAGAAACGGAACTCGCCCGCGTTCACGCCCTCGACGAAGGCTTCCCATTCGGCCTTGGTGAAGGCCAGGGCAGCGGCTTCGGGGTTCTTTGAATCGCGGATCAAGTAATTTTCGTCGACTTTCGCAACCTCGACGCAGGTCGACGTGCCACAGCGGCTGCTCTTCCGCCATGCGGGCGCGTTCATGTTCTCCATCTTGGTGACTCTCCACTGTTCATTGCCGGGCCCAGCGCTGGACCCGCCCTTGGGTGTATTCATGAATGCGCCCTGGTCGAGCTGTAGCCGAACTCCAGGGCCGTGATCTGCTGCCGGATGAAAGCGATCGTGTCGTCCTCGTCGGCAGCGTCATGCCAGACCTTGTCGAAGCGGGCGCGATGTTTCGCGGTCGCCTCGCGGTCTTCGATCATCTCGTCACCGAGCCCGGTTTCCCGGTAGAGCACCTCGCCCTCGTGAAAAGCGAGGAGATCAAAACTGGCATTGTTGGTGACCGCCGCGTCGAGCCGGAACGGGACCATCCGCATCCGGATGGCGCCGTTGGTGGCGAGACCGGCCAGCTCGCCGAGTTGCTCGGCGAAGACCTCCGGACCGCCGATGGTGCGGCGCAGCACCGACTCGTCGACCATCACCAGGATCTCCACCTGTCCGGAGGCGGCCCGGGAGAGCAGTGCGTCGCGGCGCAGCTTGCGAGCCTGGATGCGCCGGCTGGTCTGGCGCGCGCTGAGCTCGTCCTCGAACCGGGTCATCAGGGCGGTGGCGTACCGGGGCGTCTGCAGGTGCCCGGGCACGTAGTAGATGGAGTACGAACGGATCGCGGTGGCCTCGTTCTCGTACTCCACGAGCTTGCGGGTCGCCTCGGTGAGGTTCTCCCGGAAGTCCGGGCTGTGATACCAGGCCTCACGCTGCCGGGTCCGGGCGATCCGGGTGTCCGCGATCATGGTGGTGACCAGCGGGCGGTCCCGGATGCCGAGCAGGCCCAGCAGGGGACGCAGGTCGTTCGGCGAGATGGACACGTCGCCGTTCTCGATGCGGATGACCTTGCTGAGTGACCACTCCATCTCGTCGGCGACCTGGAGCTGGGTCAGATCGGCCCGCTCCCGAGCTTCGCGGAGTGCGAGACGCACGCGCCGGCGCGCGACAGTGGGTGAGTCACCCTCAGCCATGGGACCTTCATCGTTGAAGTGATCTATCGAGTCATGGTGGAGCCTAGTCAGTTTGCTACCTCGCTGACTGACACTTGGCAGTCAGCGAGGTCGCGGACATCCTACTTACTGTCCTATCAGAACGAGACGTGTGGGGCGGGGTTTTGGTTCGAATCCGCGCTGTCACCCGTTAGGAAATGCGGTCCGGGCTGGTCAGGCCGCGGCCAGTCCATAACCCCACGGAGTGCGCCGTCCGTCCTCCATGGCCCGGCGCAACGCGCGACCGACCTGGTTGAAGACTCGAACGTCACTCGACGAATAGAGCACCACCGCGACGCCGTGGTACTGGGCGTGCAGCTCCCAGCGGCGTGGCTGACGCCAGAAGAACGCGATGAGCGGTCCGGAGATCGCGAGGAAGCCGAACACGTACAGCGTCGGATCGGCCAGCAGGGTCCAGGCGGCGGCCACGGCCAGCAGCGCGCCGCCGGCGAGGTGCGGAGCGTACGGCCGGGTCCGCGCCGGGGACTGGACGAGCCCGACGTGGCGCAGATCAGCAATGGCGAAGCTCAATGACTCCGGCGAGGTGTGCCAGGTGAACAGGGCTTCGGTGACCTCAGCGTCCGACCCACGGTAGTAAGTGCGGTTGCCTCGTGTGCTCATGGCGCACTCCTTCACGCGTTACCTTGCGAGGGGAGAGGGCCGGGGCCACCATTGGCTCAAGAGACTTTCCCCGCCTCGCTTCGTGCACTGGAACAGTCGCGATGGGAAAGAGCAGGTAGGGCGGTAGAGGCAGACAACGGCACCCGTTTGCCGCCGGGTGCCGTTGTTTGTCTCTCCTACTAGTTCCGCCCTTTTGCTCTACGCTTAGTGAAGCACGCCACCTATCGCTTCGCCACTGGGCAATCTGCCATGTTGCAGATTACGGAGAATGATCGTGACGGACCGGGGGTGTGTCGCGGGGCACCCAGGGTGGCGTTTCATCGCCTGAGGTCCCGGGTAGCCCAACCGAGGATGCCGCGACGAACCTGTATTTATGCAGGTAGAGGAGGGCGAAGCCGGATGGAGAGTCGACTGAGGATCGCGGGACAGGCGGTACAACCCGTACTGGTGATGTTCCCGCTGGGCCTCTTCGCGATGGCCGTTTTGTTCGATGTTGCCGATTTGCTGGGGGGACCTAGCATCTTGGGGGCTCTGGCGTACTGGAACGTCGTCGCCGGGCTGGTGGCCGGGGTGCCGGTGATGCTGGCGGGTGCGGTCGACGTGATGCTGATCCGCGAGACGGAGGCCCGCCGGCTGGGCGCGCTCCGTACTCTGATCAACCTCGGGGTGCTGGTCGCCTTCGCGGTGATCCTGATGGTCCGGATCCGGGCGCAGGACCGGGTCGCCAGCGGTGGCCTGCTCCTGATCGAGGTGCTCGCGCTCGGGCTGGCCGGTTTCGGCGCCTGGTTCGCCGGCGAACTGGCGAACGGCCGCGCCCCGGCCTTCGCCCGCGCCGCGACCGGAGCCCGCACCTTCAAGGCGTCCGGAGCCCGCAACTTCTAGACGCCGCGGGTTCGGGAAAGGCGGCTGCTAGCGGCCGTCCTCCAGGATGGCGATCTGGCTGTTGATGAAGGCGATCGTGTTGGCCTCGTCGGCCGCCTCGTGCCAGACCTTGTCGAAGCGCGCGCGGTGCTTCGCGGTCGAGTCCTTGTCCTCGATCATCTCGTCGCCCAGGCCGGTCTCCCGGTAGAGCACCTCGCCCTCGCCGAGAGTGAGCAGGTCGAAGCTGGCGTTGTTGGTGACCGGCGCGTCCAGCGAGAACGGCACCATCCGGATCGTCATGGTGTCGCTCTTGACCAGGCGGCGCAGCTCGCGCAGCTGCTCGGCGAAGACCGCGGGGCCGCCGATGGTCCGGCGCAGCACCGACTCGTCGACCATCACCATGATCCGCATCTGCGCGGTCGAGGCACGGGCCAGCAGCGCGTCGCGGCGCAGCTTGCGGGCCTCGATCCGGCGTTCCCGCTGGCTCTCGGAGAGCTCGTCCTCGAAGCGGGTCATCAGCGCCGCCGCGTAGGCCGGGGTCTGCAGCGGGCCGGGAACGTAATACACCGAGTACGACCGCATCTGGGCGGCCTCGTTCTCGTACTCGATCAGTTTGCGGGTGGCGTCGGTGAGGTTTTCCCGGAACTCCGGAAGCTGGTACCAGACCTGGCGTTGCCGGGTCCGGGCGATCCGGGCGTCCGCGATCATCGCGGTGATGACCGTGCGGTCCTTGATGCCGAGATAGGTCAGCAGCGGCCGCAAGTCGTTCGGCGAGATCGACACGTCGCCGTTCTCGATCCGGATGACCTTGCTGAGCGACCATTCCATCTCGTCGGCGACCTGAAGCTGCGTGAGGTCGGACCGCTCACGCGCTTCGCGCAGGGCGAGCCGCACGCGGCGGCGTGCGACGGTGGGCGAGTCACCCTCAGGCATGGGTCCTTCATCGTCTGGCGGTCGGTGGCCTCGGCGAGCTGATGCCCGGGAGGCCAGGGTCATCACTAATTACTGTCCTATCAGAACAGCTGCCGCAAGCGCTCAGTAGTCACTACCGCACCACAGGTGCGGGGTCATCACAAGGAAACGGCACCCGGTTGCCGCCGGGTGCCGAACTGCTCCCCACTGCGCATCCGCCCGCGCAGCTCTGGAAATCCAGTCAAGCACGCTATCCGGCTGTTCGCCACCAGACAGAGTGCCATGCTGCAGGTTGCATCACGGCTTTTCGCCGTCAGACGGCCGAGGTGACCGAATTCTGGCTGGTCAGGGGCGGAAAAATCGTGGCAGCCACGGTGCCGCAGACCCGGACGAAAGCGGCCACCGCCGGTGAGTGGCTCTGCTGCGGCCACGCCACCATCAGGGTGGTCGGGGCGAGGTCGCGGACCGGGCGGTAGGCGATCGTCGGCCGCTGGTGCCGGTCGGCCACCGAGACCGGGGTGAACAGGACCATGCTGCCCAGCTCGATCAGGTTGAAGATCTGGGCCAGGTCGAGCTGCCGGGCCGGTGGCAGGAAGTTGCGGGTCTCCCGGTCGGCCGGATCGCCGTTCGGCAGGGTGCGCCCGGCCAGGTCGGCCAGGCAGAGCTCGGTCCGGGCCGCGAGCGGGTCACTCGCCGACAGGGCGGCCATCCGTGGCTCGGTCATCAGTGCCTCGAAGTCCAGCCCACGCTCGTCGAACGGGGTGGGCAACAGCGCCACGTCGGCCCGGCCGGCCCGCAGCGCGGTCACCTGTTCGCCGCGGCCGCCGAGCAGCACCTCGACCGGCAGAGCGGCCGGGTCCCGCCGGTATTCGTCGAGGATCCGGGGCAGCAGGCCGGCATCGAAGTCGGCCTTGAGGGCCACCCGCAGGGCCGGCTCGGTCCGTCCGGCGTTGCGGGCCCGCTGGGTGGCCGCCTCGACCGCGTCGAGCGCTGTCCGGGCGTCGCGCAGCAGGCCGGCGCCGGCCGGGGTGAGCGCGACCTGCCGGGTGGTGCGCTCCAGCAGCTGCACGCCGAGGTGCCGTTCCAGCTCGCGGATCGCCCGGGAGAGTGGGGGCTGGGCCATCCCGAGGCGGACGGCCGCCCGCCCGAAGTGCAGTTCCTCGGCGACCGCGACGAAGTACCGGAGCTGGCGGACCTCCACGTCACTCATACCACCACGGTATCAATCGCGTCGGGATCGGTCCTTCACGCTGTGTCGGGGTGGCGGTTGACTGGGGAGCAAGAAAGCCCGTACCGGAAAATTGGGGTTAAAATGATCGTGGTTACCGCTCCCACCAGTCAGATCGGCTCGCAGCTGCTCGGCCACCTGCTCGCCGCGGACGCCGACGTACGCGTGATCGCCCGCGATCCCGATCGGCTGAAACCCGAGATCAGGGACCGGGTCGACGTGGTCCGCGGCTCGCACGGCGACGCGGACGTGGTGAACGCGGCGTTCGACGGCGCCGAGTCGGTGTTCTGGCTGGCCCCGCCGGACGACCGGGCCGACGACCTGCGCGCGGTCTACCTGGAGTTCCTGGAGCCGGCCCGGGTGGCGTTCGGCAAGCGGGGCGTGGCCCGGGTGGTCGGCGTCTCGGCGCTCGGCCGGGGCACCCCGATGGCCGCGAACGCCGGGCACGTCACGCTCTCGCTGGCGATGGACGACCGGATCGCGGAGAGCGGCGTGGCCTACCGCGCGCTGACCATGCCGTCCTTCATGGACAACCTGCTCGGTCAGGCCGGAGCGCTGCGGCAGGGGATGTTCTTCTCGCCGATCCCCGGCGACCTCCGGGTTCCGACCTGCGCGACCGCGGACATCGCCGCGGTGGCGGCCCGGGAACTGCTCGACGACAGCTGGGCCGGCGCCGGGTTCGCCGAGGTGCCGGTGCTCGGGCCGGAAGACCTGTCCAACAATGATCAGGCACGGATCCTGTCCGAGGTGCTGGGCCGGGAGATCCGGTTCCAGCACGTGCCGATCGACGCGTTCCGGGCCAACATGATCGCCAACGCCGGGATGTCCGAGGCGGTCGCGCAGGGCATGGCCGAGATGATGGCGGCCAAGGCCGCCGGGATGGACAACGCGCAGCCCCGGACGGCGGCGAACACCACGCCGACCACGTTCGCCGCCTGGTGCGAGGAAACCCTGGTCCCGACCCTCTGGCTCGGGTGAGGCGCGGCTAGGTCGGCACTTCGGGGCCGGGGTGGAGCAGGGCGGCGAGCAGGTCGCCGTGCTGCTCCGCGCGGTCCAGGACCTCGGCGGCGGTGAACTGGCGGGCCTGCGCGTCGCCGGTGGCCATCGCTTCGGTTTCCGGCCAGGTCAGCGGGGTCGAGGCGGTCGGGGTGGCGCCGGCGCGCAACGAGTACGGCGTGACGGTGGTCTTCGCCGCGGTGTTCTGACTCCAGTCGATGAAGATCTTGCCGGGGCGCAGCTGCTTGGCCATCTTCGCGGTGATCGAGCCGGGCACCATCGCGGCCAGCTCCTCGGCCACCCGCTTGGCATAACCGGTCACGACGGCGGCGTCCTGGGCGCCGGAGATCGGGCAGCACAGCTGCATACCCTTCTTGCCGGACGTCTTCGGGTACGCCGAGATCCCGTCCGCGGCCAGCCGATCGCGCATCAGCACGGCCACCGCGCAGCACTCGGTGAGCCCGGCCGGCGAGCCCGGGTCCAGGTCGACGACGAGCAGGTCCGGGTCCGCCCCGATCCGCCACTGCGGGGTGTGCAGCTCGATCGCCGCCAGGTTGGCCAGCCAGACCAGGGTGGGCAGGCCGTCGACGACCACGAACTCGATGGTCTCCCGGCTCTTCGTGGAACCGGGCACCGGCAGGGTCTCCAGGCGTACCCAGGACGGAGTGCCGCCGGGTTTGTTCTTCTCGAAGAAGTGCGCGCCCTCGACACCGTTCGGGAACCGGATCCGGGTCGCCGCCCGGTCCCGCAGGTGCGGCAGCATCACCGGGGCGATCCGGGTGTAGTAGTCGATCACCTCGCCCTTGGTGAAGCCGGCCGCCGGGTACATCACCTTGTCCAGGTTCGACAGGGAGAGCTCGCAGCCGTCCAGGGTGACCAGGACTCGATCAGGCATCGTCGGCACACTCCGCCGCCGGCTTGTCGTCACGCAGCCGCAGGAAGCGTGGGAATCGCAGCCGTCGATCCGGGGTCTGGTTGCCATAACGGATCTCGGCGACGAGCTCCGGTCGTACCCAATGGGCTCCTTTGGCATCCTCGCGTGGCACCGCACCGGGAGCGAACGGCGAATCTCCGGACGCGAGCGGCGCCAGCCGCGAGAGCAGGTTCTTCTCGGCCACCGCGCCGATCCCGCCGCCCACCCGGCCGCGGAACGCCAGGCCCTCGTCGGTCGGTACGCCGATCAGCAGGCCGCCCAGCTTGCGGACGCCGGGACGCCAGCCGCCGATCACGAAGTCGCCGGTCCGGTCGAACTTGACCTTGACCCAGTCGGGGGAGCGCAGACCGGGCAGGTAGACCGAGTCGGAACGCTTGGCCATCACACCCTCGAGGTGGTTCTCCCGGGCGGCGGACTCGGTGGCCGCGCCGTCGCCGAACGAGGGCGGCACCATCCAGCGGGGGCCGGCCAGGCCCAGCTCCTCCAGGCGCTCCCGGCGGGCCAGGTAGGGCAGGCCGGTGTAGTCCATGCCGTCCAGGTAGAGCAGGTCGAAGATCAGGTAGGTGGCCGGTACCGTGGCGGCCAGCCGATCGGCCCGGACCCGGTCGCGGACGTGCATGCGCTCGGCCAGGGCGGTGAACGACGGCCGGCCGGCCGCGTCGAAGCAGACCATCTCGCCGTCGAGAAGGGTGCCCTCCGGAAGGTGCAGGTCGGCGATCTCCGGGTATGCCGCGGTGACCACCGCTCCGGAACGGGCGAACAGCTGCGGCGCTCCGCCGCTGAACAGCGCGAGGACCCGGACGCCGTCCCACTTGAACTCGTAGCTCCAGTCGGCGCCCACCGGAAGCCGGCCCGCGGTCGCGAGCATCGGGGACAGCGGCGATCCGGGCACCCGATCACCATAGGCAAAAGCATTCACCTTACGCAGGGGTCTCAGTAATGCCATCCTGATCAGGTGCCGTGACAGCTTGATATGGAGACGATCATGAGAGCGATCTGGAAAGGTGCGGTCTCGTTCGGTCTGGTGTCGATCGCCGTCAAGCTCTACTCGGCGACCGAGGAGAAGGACATCCGCTTCCACCAGGTCCATCGCACCGACGGGGGACGGATCAAGTACCAGCGCACCTGCTCCGTCGACGGTGCGGTGGTCACCTACGACGACATCGCCAAGGGCTACGACATCGGTGGCGGCGAAATGGTGATCTTGACGGATGACGACTTCGCCGAACTTCCGTTGAGCACGTCCCGAGCCATTGACGTCCTGGAATTCGTCCCGGCCGAGCAGATCGACCCGATCCTGTTCGCCAAGGCGTATTACCTGGAGCCGGAGGGGCAGGCGGCGAAGCCGTACATCCTGCTGCGCGACGCGCTGCGGGACGCCGACCGGGTGGCCGTCGTGAAGATCGCGATCCGGCAGCGGGAGCAGCTCGCCACCCTGCGGGTCCGCGACGACGTGCTGGTGCTGAACACCATGCTCTGGCCGGACGAGGTGCGTACCCCGGAGTTCGGCTTCCTCGACGACGACATCGAGACCCGGCCGGCCGAGCTGGCGATGGCCAGCTCCCTGATCGACTCGATGGCCGCTGACTTCCAGCCGGACGACTTCACCGACAACTACCGGTCGGCGCTGCAGGAGGTCATCGACGCCAAGGTCGAGGGGCGCGAGGTGGTCCAGCCCGAGGAGGCCGAGGACGCGGCGCCGGCGGCGATCGACCTGATGGCGGCGCTGAAGGCGTCGGTGGAGCGGGCGAAGCAAGCTCGTGCTTCATCAGAGAAGGCCGAGCCTGCTAAAAAACCCGCCAAGAAGACCGCTCCCGCCAAAAAAGCCGCCGCACCGCGGAAATCCACGACGACGGGGAAGGCCGCCAAGAAGTCCGCGTAAGTAGGCTCAGACCCGTGGCATTGACGTGGGCAGAGTCTTACCTGGGCAAGGTGCGCGCGAGCATCGGCGACACCGACACGATCTTCTTCGTCGGCGCGCGGACCGTGCTCTTCGACGAGCAGGGCCGGCTGCTGCTGATCCAGCGCTCGGACAACCTCCGCTGGGCCATCCCGGCCGGCGCGATGGAACTCGGCGAGAGCATGGAGCAGTGCGCGGTCCGGGAGCTGTGGGAGGAGACCGGGCTGAAGGCGACCTCGCTCACGCCGTACGCGTTCTACACGGCGTACACGTACACGAACGACTACGGGCACACGTACCAGCAGGTGCTGATGACGTTCCTGGTGCACAGCTGGGAGGGTGAGCTGCTCCGGGAGACCGAGGAGAGCGTGGACGCCGGGTTCTTCGCGCTCGACGAGCTGCCCGGCGGGAAGTCGTTTGTGCTCGACGAGGCGCTGGCCGACCTGGCGGCCTTCAAGGAGACCGGTCAGCTGGTCATGAAGTAACGAGACGTGGCTTATATCGCGGTGCGGGAGTGGGTTTTCCCGGGCAGGATGGCCCCTCGTGACCGACCGCAAACGCCGCTTGAGCGTGGATCTGACCCCGTTACGCACCTCCCGGGACTTCCGGCTCGTCTTCTTCAGCGGCGCGGTGACCAGTTTCGGGTCGTTCATCAGCTACGTCACCATCCCGTACCAGGTGGCGAAGCTGACGAACGACCCGCTGATGGTCGGTCTGATCGGCGTCTGTGAACTCGCCCCGATCTTGATCATGGCGTTCGTCGGCGGTGCGCTCGCCGACTACCTGGACCGGCGGCTGCTGGTCCGGGGCAGTGAGGCCGCGCTCGCGGTGATCTGCGGCATCCTGCTGATCAACTCGCTCTCCGACGAGCCGCACCTGTGGTTGCTCTACGTCTGCGCGTTCCTGACCGCCGCGGTCGCCGGACTGCAACGACCGGCCATGGGCGCGATGGTGCCCCGGCTGGTGAAGACCGAGCAGCTGCCGGCCGCGATGGCCCTGCAGTCGCTGAGCATGCAGTTCGCCCAGCTGATCGGCCCGTCGCTGGCCGGCCTGCTGATCGCCTCGCTCGACCTGCACTGGGTCTACCTGTTCGACCTGCTCACGTTCGCGGTCTCGCTGGTCCTGCTGACCATGGTGCGGGCCGTGCCGCCGCCCCCGGCCGCCGATCGCCCGTCGCTGAACAGCGTGGTCACCGGGCTGAAGTACGCCAAGTCCCGGCCCGAGCTGCTCGGCACGTACCTGGTCGACATCAACGCGATGTTCTTCGGCATGCCGTCCGCGCTCTACCCGTTCCTGGCCGAGCGGCTCGGCGGCCCGCAGGTGCTCGGTCTGCTCTACGCCGCGCCGGCGGTCGGTTCGCTGCTGGCCACCGTCGGTTCCGGCTGGACCCAGCGCGTGCACCGGCACGGCCTCATGGTGATCATCGCAGCGGCGTTCTGGGGCGTCGGCATCGTCGGCGTCGGCCTCTCGAACTGGCTCTGGCTCACCCTGTTCTGCCTGGCCTTCGCGGGCGCCGCCGACATGGTCTCCGGCCTCTTCCGCATGATCATTTGGAACCAGACGATCCCCGATCACCTGCGCGGCCGGCTGGGCGGCATCGAGATGTTGTCGTACACCACCGGCCCGCTGCTGGGCCAGCTCCGCTCCGGCATGATGGCCCGCACCTCACTCGGCGTGGGCGGTTCGATCTGGGTCGGCGGCGTGCTCTGCGTCGCCGGCAGCCTCGCCCTGGCCGCGGCCCTGCCCAAGTTCGTCCGCTACAACGGCGAACACGGCGTAGCCCTCAAACAGGCCGCCGACGAGGAATGGGCTGCTACCGCTGCGGCCCGCACGGCCATCTGATTTTCCTTCGGTACGACTACGGAGCGCCCGTCCGCAGGCTACGAGCCGAGTCCCGTGGTGGTCTCGCGCGACGCCGCTGCCCCTCCAGGCCACAGCGCGCCTCCCGGCCGCGGCTGGCGCTGAGGGCTGCCTCCGGCCGCGTGAAACAACCCCCAGCACCAGCCGGAGTTGCGCGCGGTTCGCCGGCGCCCCGGTGATGTGGGCCGGATGACCACTGCGGGCGCTCGCCGGGCTCGCCGGGCTCGCCGGGCTCGCTTGGCGAGCGCCGGCGGTTGTTATGGCGGCCTGATTACCGCGACGGCTGCTCGCCGGGCTCGCGCGGCAGGCGCCGGTGGTTGCTACCGGGCCTGATAGGGCGGTGACGGCCAGCTGGACTGGCTCGGCTGGTGCTGGAGGCCGGTATAGCGGACCTGAAAGGGCCGTGACGGCCTTGATAGGGCGGTGACGGCCAGCTGGACTGGCTCGGCTGGTGCTGGAGGCCGGTATAGCGGACCTGAAAGGGCCGTGACGGCCAGCCGGACTCGCTCGGCTGGTGCTGGCGGCCGTTAAAGAGTGCCCAAAAGGGCCTTGAGGACCAGCCCGGCTGGTTCGGCTGGTGCTGGTGGTCCTTAAAGCGGGTTCAATAGGGCCGTCAGGACCAGCCCGGCCGCGACGTGCGCGGCGTCCCCTCGGACCGCGGATATCGCGTGGCCCGCCGTGCGCCCGCTCCGCACTCGGCCAGCCTGAATCGGACCACTTACCGGGACGGCCGGCCACCTGCCGGGACGGCATCGCCCGCCCGCGGGCCGCGACCGGCGCAACGGTTGTGACCGCAGACTGCGCCGCCTGGCAAGCCTCCCCAGCCACTGGCCACCGCAAGCGGCCGGCGGTCCGGCTGCCGTAACCGGCCGGCGGTCCGGCTGCCGTAACCGGCCGGCGGTCCGGCTGCCGTAACCGGCCGGCGGTCCGGCTGCCGTAAGTAACCGGCCGGCGGTCCGGCTGCCGCAAGTGGCCGGCGGTCCGGCTGCCGCAAGTGGCCGGCGGTCCGGCTGCCGCGGCGGGATCGCGCTCACGATCGCGGGCGTGACTGATGGCTTTGGCTGGTCTCCAGGGGTGTCTCCGCCCTGCGGAGGCACCCCTGGAGCCAGCCGGGAGCCTGGGGCGCGCTGCGGTCGGGAGCGGCGCGGACGTGGCGCGAGGCCATCACGGGACGCGGCTCGTAGCCTGCGGACGGGACCCGTCCATTCGTACTGGAAAGGGGTCTAGGCGGTCTTGACGCCGGCGGTGATGGAGTCGACGGCGGCCTGGTCGGCGGGGGTGAAGGCGGCGCGGGGGATGGCGATGGTGGCGGCGCCGTGGCGGAGGAGCCACATGTCCGGGCGGGTGCGTACCCAGGTGAGGCCGGTCCAGGTGACCTGGAAGGTGCTGCTCGCTGAGCGGATCTCGGCGGCGGTGTCGGTGATCGTGTAGCGGAACGGGTGGGCGAACATCCGGCGCTGGGTGAACCAGCTGACCAGCGCGACGATGTCGGGGGCCGCGGTGGCGAAGAGGCCGCAGAAGAGGATTGCCAGGATCTGGCCGTCGACGCCGCGGAGGATCAGGCCGAGCAGACCGCCCAGGGCGACCACCGGGCCGGCCATGCGCATGATCCGGCCGTTGCGGCCGTAGGTCTCGACGACCATCCGCCGCAGGGCGCTATATGTGTACTGAAACTCCCCGTTGACCTGCACGGCCGCAGTATCGCACGTATCGATTTCCGCTCTACCTTGCGCCGCCAGGTACTCTGTAGCGCATGGCAGAGGGAGCGCAGCTGGCCTCCGGGCTCCGGCGCGGCACATTGGAGTTCTGTGTGCTGGCGATGGTCGAGTTCGAGGATCGGTACGGCACCGAGATCGTTCGGCGGCTCGCCGAGGAGCAGACGCTCGCGGCGACCGAGGGCACCATCTATCCGTTGCTGTCCCGGCTGCGCCGTGGTGGCCTGCTGGACAGCAAGTGGGCGGAGTCGCCGAGCGGCCCGCCCCGGCGCTACTACAGCCTCACCCCGACCGGGCGGTCGTCGCTCGCGTATTTCCGCACCGAGTGGGTGTCGTTCCGTCAGACCGTCGACCGTCTCGTGGGAACCGGTGAGATCGCATGAAACCTGACCAGACCGACGTGGTCACTGAGTACCTGCGCGAGGTGGAGCTGCGGCTGAGCGGCCTGCCACTGTTGCAGCGCCGCGAGCTGCTGGCCGATCTGGCCGCGCACATCGAGAGCGAGCGCGCCGACCGGAACGCGATCAGCGAGGGCGCGCTGATCGAGATCCTGGAGCGGCTGGGGAGCCCGGAGGTGGTGGCGGCCGCGGCCTATGAGGAGGCGGGCGTGTTCAGCGCGCCCTCGGGCGGCGCCTTCGGCGGCGCGCCCGTGGGGCCGCCGCCGGTTGCGCCGCCGCCGCCTTTCATCCGGCCGGCCCCGGCGCCGCCGCGACGGAACCTCTGGATCTTCACGGTGCTCGCGGTCGTCGGTGTCGTGGTGGTGCTGTGTCTCGGCATGGCCCTGACCATGAGCCGCGACGCCAGCCCGGCGGAGCAGGCTCCGCCGGAGCCGGTGCCGGCCGCGAGTTTCTAGTCGACCTGCGGCAGCGGCGGGCCGAGCACGTCGTCCGCGTCCACGATCTTGTACGCGTACCCCTGCTCGGCCAGGAACCGCTGCCGGTGCGCGGCGTACTCGGTGTCGATGGTGTCGCGGGAGACCACGGTGTAGAAGTGCGCCTGCCGCCCGTCGCCCTTGGGCCGCAGCACCCGGCCGAGCCGCTGCGCCTCCTCCTGGCGGGACCCGAACGTGCCGGAGACCTGGATCGCCACCGCCGCCTCGGGCAGGTCGATGGAGAAGTTGCCGACCTTGGACAGCACCAGGGTCCGCAGCTCACCCGCGCGGAACGCGTCGAAGAGCCGCTCGCGCTCCTTGTTCGTGGTGGAGCCCTGCACTATCGGGGCGTCGAGGTATTCACCCAGCTCGTGCAGCTGGTCGAGGAAGCCGCCGATCACCAGGATCTGCTCCTCGGGGTGCTTCTCGAGCAGGGCCTTGACCACCGGGAGCTTGGTACGCGCGGTGGCCGCCGTCCGGTAGCGCTCCTCGGCCTCGGTCACCGCGTACGACATCCGCTCCGCGTCGGTGAGCGTGACCCGGACCTCGACACACTCGGCCGGGGCGATCCAGCCCTGCGCCTCGATGTCCTTCCACGGGGCGTCGTACCGTTTCGGGCCGATCAGCGAGAAGACGTCGCCCTCCCGCCCGTCCTCCCGGACCAGCGTCGCGGTCAGCCCGAGCCGGCGGCGGGCCTGCAGGTCGGCGGTGAAGCGGAAGATCGGCGCGGGCAGCAGGTGCACCTCGTCGTAGATGACCAGGCCCCAGTCCCGGGCACCGAACAGATCCAGGTGGGTGAAGGCGCCGCCGCGCCGCGACGTCAGCACCTGGTACGTCGCGATGGTGACCGGCCGGATCTCCTTGCGCTCGCCGCTGTACTCGCCGATCTCGTCCTCGGTCAGGTTCGTCCGGGCGATCAGCTCACGCTTCCACTGCCGGCCGGCGACGGTGTTCGTCACCAGGATCAGCGTGGTGGCCTTCGCGGTGGCCATGGCGGCCGCGCCGACCAGGGTCTTGCCGGCGCCACAGGGCAGCACCACGACGCCGGAGCCGCCGGCCCAGAAGCCGTCGACGGCCTCCTGCTGGTACGACCGCAGCGTCCAGCCGTCCTCGGCCAGCGAGATCTCGTGGGACTCGCCGTCCACATACCCGGCCAGGTCCTCGGCCGGCCAGCCCAACTTGAGCAGCGCCTGCTTGAGCCGCCCGCGCTCGGAGCCGTGCACCGCGATGGTCTCGTCGTCGAGGCGCGCGCCGAGCATCCCGGCCAGCTTCTTCGACTTCGACACCTCGAGCAGCACGATCTTGTCGAGGCCGCGCAGGACCAGCCCGTGCACCGGGTCGTTGACCAGCTGGAGCCGGCCGTAGCGGTCCATGGTCTCGGCGACGTCGACGAGCAGCGCGTGCGGCACCGGGTACCGGGAGTACTTGATCAGGGAATCGACCACGCTCTCCGCGTCGTGCCCGGCGGCTCGCGAGTTCCACAGCCCGAGCGGGGTCAGCCGATAGGTGTGCACGTGCTCCGGCGAGCGCTCCAGCTCGGCGAACGGTGCGATGGCCATCCGGCACGCCTGCGCGTCCGGGTGGTCGACTTCCAGAAGCAGGGTCTTGTCCGACTGCACGATCAGTGGTCCGTTGGTCACCCGTTTGCCCTTCATCGAGCTGTCCGTGGCCGCAAAGCCAACCATTCAGTTTGCCACGGAATTCAGGTGCAACATTTCCGGTCACCTGAGCGTGTAGTTATCTGCCGGGTCGTGACGCAACGGGGGCGTACACGGCCCGGCAATACCACTACTCCTCGGTCACCGCGGCGGTGATCCGGTGCAGGGCGAACGTGTGCAGGCTCTCGCCGCGCTCGTCCTCGGCCCGCAGGTACCCCGCGCTCAGCGACACCGGCCGGACCAGCCGGGACAGCGTCGCACCGTGCGAGTCGACGTACCCCACCCAGACCTTGACCCGGTCCCGGACCGCCTGCTGCAGCACCGCCATCGCCTGGCTGTGCTGCTGCACCGCGGTCAGGCCGGGCACCGCCTGACCCTGCGCGGCCCGCACGGTGATCGGCGCGCGCCGGGCCGCCCGGGTCGCGATGTCGCCGCGGCGCAGCTGTTCGACCACGCCGGCCAGGCGCGGGCCGAGCAGCGTCGGCGGCCCGGACGGCTCGACGATCCGCGGGGTGCGGGTCGGCGCGCGCCGGGTCTTCGGCCGGGTCAGCACCGCGGTGCCGCCGGCGTCCTCGGCGACCGGCGCGAAGCCGGACTCGCGCAGCGCACCCAGCAGCCGGGCCACCGGTCGCGGGCTGACCAGCACGGTCGGCGCGATCCGCCGCAGGTCAAGAACGTTCAGCCGCTTGTCGGCGAGCACCTCGGCGAGCAGCGCCTCGTCGTCGCTGCGCAGGTAGGAGCCGGCCGAGCCGCTGCGGAGCCCGCCGTGTTTGCGGGCCGCGTCGTCGATCAGGTATTCCAGCGTCTGCGGCACCGGGGTGCGCGACCGGCGGCGGAAGACCGAGTGCAGGTCAGCGGCGGTGTAGCCGACGTCGAGCGCGCGCCGCACGCTGGCCGGGGTGACCCGGAAGACGCTGGCGCCGCCGGCCGACTCCGGTTCGGCGATCGCGTCCAGCTCGGCGGCCAGCTCCGGCTCCGGCGGGCCGGGCACCACCACGGTCAGGTCCGCCTGCACCAGGATGTGGTCGACCGGTGCGGGCAGCAGGTGGTCCAGGGCGCGGACGGCGTCCGCGGAGGCATCCTCCGGATGCAGACCCAGCGGATCACTTTCGGTCGGCTCGTGGTCACTGAGCATCAATTTTCCGTACGACGTGAGCGCGCCCAGCCCGGTGATCCCGAGCTGTGCCGCCCCCGCGTACCCGTCCCGGTGTCCCACCTCGCGGCCGCGCGCCCGCCGTGGCGTCTGCCAGGCGAGCAGGGCCAGCAGGTCGTCGACGGCCGGAGTGGCGCCCGGCTCCAGTGCGAGCAGCGCGTCGAGCGCCTCCCGCCTGGCCTGCGGTGCGCCGGCCCGTTCGGCGTCCGGGGCGAGCGCGTTGATCGGCCGGTCCCGTTCGTCGCGCTTGCCGACCAGGCCGGGCTGCCGGGTCATGGTCAGCCAGGCGCGGGCCAGCACGGTCCAGCGGTACGCCGTACCGGCCGCCCGCCACATGTCGTATGCCACGGTGGGCAGGAAGATGTCCTGCACCGCGCCGGGCGCCTTGCTGACCGAGGTCTCCGACTCGCCGAGCAGCCCGGCCGCGTACGCCACCTCGACCAGCAGCGCCGCACCGGACTCGTCCACCCCGGCCGCCTTGGCCAGCCGCTTCAGGTCGCGTACGCCGAGCCCGCCGGTCTTCAGCAGCGCGGCCGGTTCGGTCGCCAGCGCCTCGAGCACCGCCTCGGTGGCCCGGACCGCCTCCATGGTCTGCCCGGCGCCGGCCGAGTCCACCGCTTTCGGGTCGCGCATCGGCGCGGCCGGCAGCGGCGGGTCCGGACGCAGCACCCCGAGCGGCCCGGTGTCGCGCCGCAGCAGCAGTCCCACCTCGCGGGGCAGCTCGACCAGGTCGCCGTCGGGCCGTGGCGCCCGCCCGGCCTCCGAGATCGGCACCAGGATGTGCTGGTCGACCAGCCAGCGGATGGGTTCGGCCTTGGTCTCCCGGCCGAGCGCGCCGACCGGCGGCCCGGCGGCCAGCCGGTCCAGCACGGCGCGGGCGCCCGGCGGCGCGGCCAGCACGGTGCGGCGCAGCTTGGCCCGGTCGGCGACCAGGGCGGCGGTGTGCGGGTCCAGGTAGTCGGCGGGCCGGCCGAGCCCGGCCGGGTACGCCGACGTCACCTCGTCGACCGCGCCGACCACCTGCAGGGCCTCGGGCGGCCCGTGCAGCAGGAAGCGCGTCCGGAGGCGGTCGATCGCCGCTCGGACGTCGTCCGCCGGCACCCCGGAGGCCAGCTCCAGGATGGCGTCCGCCGAGGTCAGGGCGGTGTCGGCGGCCCGGGTGACCCGGGCGGCGTCGAGGATGGTCAGGGTGAACTCGTCCAGCCCGTCCAGGCAGCGGGCGACCGACCCGCGCGACTGTGCGCGCACGGCCAGTGCCGAGATGTCGGCGGGGACCGGAACGACGAGGTCAGGGCGCAGTTGTAGGAGTGCGCCCAGCGCCTCGTCGGGCAGCGACCGGAGTTGATCCGCAAATGTGGTGGCCATCGTCTTCAACGCTAACGTTCATGGGACGATGGTGACGGGTCCGGGCGTGGCCGGACCTCGATCAGAGGAGGACCGAACGTGGCGTCCAAGGCCAAGAAGCTCCAGAACCCGGCTGAGAAGGGGCACCTTCAGGTCGCCGAGCTGGTCTCCGACCGCGCCGCCGCCCCGTCGCCGTTCGGTGACGACCAGGCCTTCCCGCTGCCGATCGACCGCCTCAAGCACCTCCCGCAGCCGTCCGCGCATTGATTCCGGCGGTCGGTTTCGACCTGGACATGACATTGCTCGACTCCCGGCCGGGCATCCGGGCGGCGTACCGGGCACTCACCGCGCGGACCGGTGTCTTCGTCGACGCCGAGCTGGCGGTCAGCCGGCTCGGCCCGCCGCTGCGGACCGAGCTGCGCGAGTGGTTCCCGGCCGAGGACGTCGAGGAAGCGGTCACCACCTATCGCGCGCTCTACGCCGAGCTGGCGATCACACCGTCGGTGCCGATGCCGGGTGCCGTCGAGGCGCTCGACGCGGTGCGGGCGGCCGGTCTGCGGGTGGTCGTGGTGACCTCGAAGCTGGGCCGGCTGGCCCAGTTGCACCTCGATCACCTCGGCATGCGCGCCGACGAGCTGGCCGGCGACCTGTTCGCCGAGGGCAAGGCGACCGCGCTGGTGGAGCACGGTGTGCGGTGGTATGTCGGCGATCACCAGGCGGACATGGTCGCGGCCCGGACCGCCGGCGTGCCGGGCATCGGCGTGGTCACCGGGCCGTGCTCGGCCGACGAGCTGCGGGCCGCCGGAGCTTCGCACGTGTTGTCCGATCTGACCCGCTTCCCCGCCCTCCTGGATGAGATTGCAGTTGGGTCCGAGCCGTCCGCTGGATAGGCTCCCCGTGAGCAGTTGTGTCCATTGAGTGAAGTTGAGGTCAGCGGTGCCCACGGGTCGAGTGAAGTGGTACGACGCGGCGAAGGGATTCGGATTCGTCACCAGCGATGAGGGCGGTGACGTGTTCCTGCCCAAGGGTGCGCTACCGGCAGGGGTCACCGAGCTGAAAACCGGTCAGAAGATCGAGTTCGGCGTGGTGGACAGCCGTAAGGGCGCGCAGGCGCTCGGTGTGAAGCTCCTCGACGCCCCGCCGTCGCTGGCGCTCCGGGATGCCGAGGCTCGCCGCCGCCCGGCCGAGGAGACGGCCAGCATGATCGAGGACATGATCAAGGTGCTGGAGACCTCCGTGCAGCCGGTGCTGCAGCGCGGTCGGTATCCGGACAAGAAGAACTCGCTGAAGATCGCGCAGCTGTTGCACGCGATCGCCACCGAGTTCGAGAGCTAGCTGATCAGGGACGGCACCGCAGGCGTCAGGCCCGCCGCCGCCGCACGCCCGAGCAGGGCGTCGGCGGCGGCGAGTCCGTCTTTGCCCAGCTCCAGGGTGAACTCGTTGACGTAGAGCTCGATGTGCTGCTTGACCACGGCGGGTTCCATCTCCTGCGCGTTGGCGAGGATGAACTCCTGGCTGGCGGCCGTGTCGAGCCAGCCCTTGCGCAGCGACTCGCGGATCCACTCGGTGGCCTGCGCCGGGTCGACGGTGCCCTTCCGGGCCAGGATCGCGCCGAGCGGGATCGGCAGGCCGGTGTCGGCCTCCCACCACTCGCCGAGGTCGGCCAGGGCGGTCAGGCCGTAGCGCTGGTAGGTGAACCGGGCCTCGTGGATGACCAGGCCCGCGTCGTACGTCCCGTCGGCGACCCCGGGCATGATCTGGTGGAACGGGACCACCTCGATCTTCGCCGGTGGCTTCCCCTCCGACCAGAGGCGCATCAGCAGGTACGCCGTGGTCCGGTCACCGGGCACCGCCACGGTGGCGCCGGTCAGGTCGGCGCGCGGCTCACGGGTCAGCACCAGCGGGCCGCAGCCCCGGCCGAGCGCGCCGCCACAGTGCAGCAGCTCGTACTTGTCGAGCAGCCACGGCAGCGCCGCGTAACTCACCTTGACCAGGTCGAACTCGCCGCGCTCGGCGGCCGTGTTGGTCACGTCGACGTCGGCGAAGGTCAGGTCGATCTCGGGTGCCCCGTCGACCAGGCCGTGGATCAGCGCGTGGAATACGAACGTGTCGTTCGGGCATGGGGAGACCGCGAGAGAGAGCGCCACGGGGTCCACGCTAGTCCCGCGTGGCCCATGACGCTCGGCAGCCGTCTTGTCCAGTGCGCCACACCCACGTTTACCGCCCATAAAAATATTCACATTCACCTCTGGCTTAAACGGCATGTGAATTTCTACACTCCGCCTTGCAGGATCAACTGATCTACCAAGGGGGTGTCCCGTGGCTCGCAAGCTGCTCGCGGGCGTCCTGGTGCTGGGCCTCGTCGGTGGGCTGTCCGCGCCCGCCGAAGCCGCGGCTACCTGGACGCCCGCAAATGACCTGGAGGGCTCGTGCGTCACCCTCCAGGTGTTCAACGGAACCGCATCGCTCGGCTACGTCTTCAAGGACTCGGTCGGCTACGGCTTCACCGGCACCGCCACCAAGGCTGAGCCGTTCCGCTTCGAGGCCACCCAGCTCGGCCGCTACCAGCTGCGTGACCACACCGGCGCGCCGCCGTACCAGAGCACGGTCGGCTGGGTCTGGGCCGGCGACAAGTACGGCGACCGGGCGGACTGGACGGTCAGCTCCTCCGAGGGCAAGTACAAGCTGGTCAGCACGGCCACCGGCCAGCAGATGGGCTCCTACCTCGGCGGGCTCGGCGCAGGCAGCGGGACCGTGGCGTTCGCACCGGCCACCGGCTGCGCGGCGATCCCGGACATCACCACCGGGGTGAGCGGCACGCCGAACCCGGCGGTCGACTCCAGCGGCAAGCTGGTCGGCTGGATCGACGCGCACGCGCACATCACCGCGGCGGAGGCGTTCGGCGGTTCGCTGCACTGCGGTGACGCGTACGCCGCCGGCGGCGCGCCGGTCGCCCTGGCCGGCTGTGCCTCGCACGCCACCCTGGGCTGGGGCGCGCTGCTCGAGGCGATCATCGCGGGCACCGACCCGATCAACTCGTCCGAGCAGGGCTGGCCGAGCTTCACCGACTGGCCGCAGAACGACACGATGCTGCACGAGGCGTCGTACTTCCGCAGCCTGGAACGGGCCTGGCAGTCCGGCCAACGGGTGCTCAACGTGCTGCTGGTGGCGAACCGGGTGATCTGCGGGCTGACCCTGGAGCACACCTCCTGCGACGAGATGGACCAGATCCGGGCGCAGTCGACGTACCTGCGGAAGATGCAGGACTACATCGACGCCCGCAGCGGCGGACCAGGCAAGGGCTGGTTCCGGCTGGCCACCACGCCGGCCGAGGTCCGGGCGATCGCGGCACAGGGCAAGCTCGCCGTCACCATCGGCGTGGAGAACTCGGAGATCTTCGGCTGCCGCGAGGTCAACGACGTGCCGCAGTGCACCACCGCGCAGATCGACGCCGGGCTCAACGAGCTGCAGGCCATGGGGGTCAGCGGGTTCTACCCGGTGCACAAGTTCGACAACGCGTTCGGCGGCACCCGCTTCGACGAGGGCGTCACCGGCGCCGCGGTGAACGTCGGCAACCTGATCTCGACCGGTCACTGGTGGCAGGCGACCAGCTGCACCGGACCGTCCGACAACGAGCAGCCGATCGTCAGCGACGACCTCGCGAAGCTGCTCGCGCTCGGCGTCGACCTGCCGGCCGGCGCGATCCTGCCGGTCTACCCGAGCGGCAAGATCTGCAACGTCCGCGGGCTCACCGCGCTCGGCAAGTACCTGGTCCAGAAGATGATGGACCGCGGCATGGTCATCCACATCGACCACATGAGCGTGAAGACCGCGACCGCGGTGCTCGACCTGGCCGAGCAGGCCGGGTACGCCGGGGTCACCTCGGTGCACACCTGGGCCGACCGGACCCTGGTGAACCGGGTTCTCGGGCTCGGCGGGTTCGTCGCCTCCTACGCGTTCGCGGCCACCGACGACGGCACCGGCACGCCGACGTTCCTCGACGAGTGGCGCGCCAACAAGGCTCTCGCCAACGGCACGAAGATCACCGGGTACGGGATCGGCTCGGACGTGAACGGGCTGGGCCCGCAGGCCGCGCCCCGCCTGACCGCCGGCGCCAGCCCGCTCACCTACCCGTTCACCGCCACGAACGGCACCAAGGTCGCCAAGCAGGTCTGGGGCACCCGCACCTTCGACCTGAACACCGACGGCGTCGCCCAGTACGGCCTGTACGCCGACTGGATCACCGACCTGACCAACCAGGCCGGCTCGGACAAGGCGCTGCTCACCAAGCAGTTGATGAGCGGGGCCGAGGCGTACGTGACGATGTGGGAAAAGGCCCGCTCGTGACGGAAGTCGTCACCGAAACGCCGGTGCGTACGCGATGGATGGTCGCGTACGCACTGGCGATGATCGGGGTCGCGGCCGGCTGGTTCGGCCCGATCCAGATCCTGCTGCCCGAGCATGCCGCCCGGCTGGCCGGCGAGGGTGGCAAGGAGTCGCTGCTCGCACTGGTCACCGCGGTCGGTGCGGGCGCCTCCCTGATCGCCAACCCGCTCTGGGGGGTGCTCTCCGACCGGATGGGCGCCCGGCGCCGGCCGATCTTCGTGGCCGGCACCGTGGTCGGGGTGGCCGGCCTGCTGGTCCTCTCGGCCGCCGACTCGCGGGCGCTGATGATGACCGGCTGGGTGCTGGTCCAGGTCGGGCTGAACGGCCCGCTCGCCGCGCTGGCCGCGATGATCGGCGACCGGGTGCCGGAACGGCAGCGCGGCACGGTCGGCGCGCTGTTCGGCGTCGCCCAGATCGTCGGCGTGGTGCTCGGCACCGCCCTGGCCGTCGCGGTCGGCCAGGGCGCGCCCGGCTACATCGCGGTGGCCGTGGCGGTGCCCGCGCTCGGCGCCGCCCTGCTCCTGCTGCGCGACGGGCACGACGGGCGCGGGGTCGCGCGGGTCGCGGCCGGGCCGACGAACTGGTCGGTGCTGCTGCGCCCGGGCGCCCAGTTCGCCTGGGCCTGGGTGATCCGGTTCCTGCTCAACCTGGTCAACGCGCTGGTGCTGGTCTATCTCTTCTACTACCTGTCGGACCGGGTCGGTGTGACCGACGCGGCGACCTGGGTGCTGATCCTGACCGTGGTGAACGTGCTGTTCGCCGGGCTGTTCGGGTTCGCCGGCGGGGTGCTGTCGGACCGCTGGCAGCGCCGCAAGGTGTTCGTCGTGGCAGCCGGGGTGATCCTGGCCGCCGGGACCACGCTGATGGCCCTGTTCCCAGTCGTCGCCGTGGTGATCGTCGCGTCGGTGCTGGTCGGCGCGGGGTGGGGGGCGTACGTGGCGGTCGACATGGCGGTGATCACGCACGTCCTGCCGGATGCCGAGACCCGGGCCACCATGCTCGGCGTCGCCAACATCGCCGGCACCCTGCCGCAGCTGCTCGCCCCGGTGGTCGCCGCGCCGATCGTCACCCGGCTCGGCGGCTATCCCGCGCTCTACCTGCTCACCGCGGGTTTTGCTGTGCTGGCCCTGCTGTGCCTGCCCCGCCTGAAAGCGTTGTCGTGAAAGGACCTTCCTTGATCCAGTTTCCCCCCGGTTTCCGGTTCGGCATGGCGACCTCGGCGTACCAGATCGAGGGCGCGGCCGACGTCGGCGGCAAGGGCCCGAGCATCTGGGACACGTTCACGGCCCGCCCCGGCACGGTCCGGCACGGCGAGGACGGCCGGACCGCGATCGATCACTACCACCGGTACGCCGAGGACGTCGGCCACATCGCCGAGGCCGGTGTGCAGGACTACCGCTTCTCGATCTCCTGGACCCGCGCGCTGGCCGACCCGGACTTCTACGACCGGCTGGTGGACGAGCTGCTCACCGCCGGGGTCCGGCCGGTTCCCACGCTCTACCACTGGGATCTGCCGCAGGAGCTGGAGGATCGGGGCGGCTGGCTGAACCGGGACACCGCGCACCGGCTCGCCGACTACGCCAGTGCCGTGGCGCTGCGGCTCGGTGACCGGGTCCGTGACTGGATCACGATGAACGAGATGAACGTGCACACCCTGTACGGGTACGCGCTCACCGATCACGCGCCGGCCCGGGGGCTCGGCCTGGCCGCCCTGCCCGCGGCCCACCACCAGCTGCTCGCGCACGGGCTGGCCGTCCAGGTGCTGCGTACGCATGGTGCCGGCGCGATCGGCATCGCCAACCAGCACTTCCCGGTCTCCGCGGCCGGCGACGACCCGGCCGACCAGTTCGCCGCCGAGATGTTCCGCAACCTGACCAACTGGACGTTCTCCGACCCGATCCTGCTCGGCGACTACCCGGACGAGATGATCCGCGCCGGCATCGGCACGTCCGGCGCACAACTCGACCGCGACCTGGAACTGATCGGCGCCCGGCTGGACTTCTACGGCGTCAACTTCTACGAGCCGACCGCGGTCGAGGCGCCCCGCGAGGGCAAGGACTACGCCGGGGTGCTGGAGGTCGACATCCCGGAGGGGCTGCCGTTCTCGCCGGTGCCGGTGAAGAGCGACGAACGCACCGACTTCGGGTGGGCGATCGTGCCCGGCGCGCTCACCGAGATCCTGGTCGCGCTGCGCGACAGGTACCCGGCGCTGCCGCCGGTGATCGTCACCGAGAACGGCGCGTCCTTCCACGACGCGCCGCCCGGGCCGGACGGGCGGGTGCACGACCCGCGCCGGATCGCGTATCTGGACGCGCACCTGCGGGCGGTCAAGGCGGCCATCGACGCCGGCGTGCGGGTGGACGGTTTCTACGTCTGGTCGGCGTTCGACAACTTCGAGTGGGCCGCCGGTTATGACGAACGGTTCGGCCTGGTCCACGTGGACCAGGAAACCCTTTCCCGTACGCGGAAGGACTCCTGGTACTGGTACCGCGACCTGATCAGCGGGTGTGGCGCAACTGACTGACGAAGTTGTCGGCGAGGCGGGTCAGGCGTTCGGCCCGGCCCTCCTCGGCCCAGCCGTCCACCAGGCTGAGCAGCGAACTGCCCTCGACCAGGATGATGAAGTCGTCGATCACCGCTTCGTCGGTCACCCCGACCCGCAGCTCGTCCAGCTCACGGGCCTCGCGCAGGCAGGTGCGCAGGTGCACGCGGATCGCCCGGTGCGACGCGCGGCGGGACTCGGCCAGCAGCGGATGCGACAGGGCCGCACCGGCGAAGGCCACGTTGACGTGCGCGTCCGCGGCCCGCTCCTCGTCGATCGGCAGCACCGCGTCCAGGGCGGCGCGGAGGGCGGCTAATCCGGATCGGTCACCGCCGATCCGGAAGGCCCGCTCCACGATCTGCTCGTAGACCGCCTGCTGCGCCGCGACCAGGATGTCGTCCTTGCCGCCGAGGAAGTGCGCGAGAACGCTGAGCGAGCAGCCGGCCTCGTCGGCGATCGCCCGGGTGGTGGTGCCCTCGACGCCGCGCGCCCGCACCACCCGCCAGGTGGCCGCGAGGAGCTGCGCCTTCCGCACCTCGTGGTCCACCAGCCTAGGCACCAGCCCAGCTTATCCAGCGAGTGTTTCCCCTTCGGCCCCCACACCTCCGCGACACCGTGCCACTCGAGGCCCGGCCGCGACTCCCGACTTTGGCTGGCTCTCAGGGGTGCCTCCGCGCCGCGGAGGCACCCCTGAGAGCCAGCCGGGACCCTGAGTCGCGCTGCGGTCGGGAGTGGCCACGGGCTCGCGTCCGCCTCACGGGCGGGACTCGGCTTGTAGCCTGCGGACGTGCGCTCCCTATTCGTACCCAATAGGGGTTATGAGACCGGAGCGACCGTGAGGTGGCGCAGGCGGCGGGCCAGCGGGAGGGTGAGGATCACGCCGAGCACCGGGATGAGGAAGGCGATCCGCAGGCTGATCGGTTCGGAGAGCGCGCCGAGCAGGACCGCGCCGAGCAGTGCGCCGCCGTAGTTGAACAGGTTCACCCGGGCGATCACCTCGTCGCTGCTCTCCGCGGCGGCCTCGCCGGCCGCGCTGAACGCCAGCGGGACCAGGACGCCGACACCGATGCCGGCGATCGCGAAACCGACGACCGCGGCGGGCACCGACGGCAGCAACACCACCAGGGCGCAGCCGGCGCCGGAGACGGCGAGCGAGCCGACCGCCATCGCCACCCGACCCGCGCGCGGCACCATGTGGTCCGCGAACAGGCGGCTGACCAGCACCATCGCCTGGTAGGCGGCGTAGCCGAGCGGGACCACCGAGGCCTTCGCGGCGAGCGAGTCCTTCAGGTAGACCGAGCTCCAGGTGCTCACCGCGGAGTCCACCAGGAACGCCGTGAAGATCAACATTCCGCAGACCCAGACCACCCGGCGCACCGCGCGGCCGCCGGCCTCGTGAACCACACTGGAGCGTTCGGTACGCGCCGGCTCGAAGCCCCGCCAGCCGGCCAGCCCGACCAGCACGGAGAACCCGGCCGCCGCGCCGACCGCGATCGTCGCCCCGCTGCCCCGGCCCAGCGACCAGGACATCAGCAGCGCCGCCACGATCGCGGCGGCCGTGTACGCGGCGAACAGCCGGCTCATCACGCTGCGACCCAGCCGGGCCTGCACCAGCACGCCCTGCATGCTGAGCGAGGCGTCCACCGTGCCCAGACCGATCCCGTAACACAGCAGGATCACCACGAAGAGCGCGTTCGGCGTGCCGACGGTCGTCCCGGCGAGACCGGCGCCGACCAGGAACAGGCCGCCGGCCAGGGCGTACCGGCTGCCCCAGCGGGCCGCCACCTTCTCGGCAATCACCGAGCCGCCGGCCGCGACCACGCAGACGAGCAGCAGGATTGCGGACACGAACGCGTCGTCGATGCCCTGTCGCTCCTTGAACGCGGGCAGTGCGGTGACCACCGCGGCATACCCGAGCCCCTGGGCCGCATAGCCGGCACCGATCAATCGGGCCCGAGCCCCGGCGCTCATGTCGCTCATCCTGCTGCCTCGCTCACGGTCCAGCGACGAAAGTCACATTCTTCAGCGCAGCATGCCGGGCCCGATCATCAACAGCAACAACTTCCTTGTAAAAGAATTCACGTTCTTGCCATGCGGTCTTCCAGGAAGGTGTAAAGCGGTCAGGGCAGCTGCGCCAGGGCCGGTGCGGCGGCGCGCAGGGCGGCGAACGCGTCGGCCAGACGCCACGCGGCCCGGTTCCGGGGACCGATCGGGTTGGAGATCGACCGCAGCTCGGCGAACGGGACACCGGCACCGGCCGCGGCGGTGGCGACGCCGTGACCCTCCATGGCCTCGGCGACGGCCTGCGGGAAGCGGGCCGCCAGCCGGGCGGCGGTCTCGGCGGTGCCGGTGACCGTGCTGAGCGTGAGAACGTCGCCGGTGACCGCGTGCGGCAGCGCGGCCTGCAGTGCCTTGAACAGGGCCGGATCGGTCTCCAGGGTGCTGCTGCCGAAGCCGAGCTCCTCGATCGGGAGGAACCCGCCGGGTGACTCGGCGCCCAGGTCGGCGGCGACGGTGCGGGTGGCGAGCACCGTGCCGCCGACGTCGGCGCGGCCGGGGAAACCGCCGGCGATGCCGACGCTGAGCACGGCGCGGTAGTCACTCCGGGCGAGCAGGCGGGCGGTTCCGGCGGCGGCCGCGGCCGGGCCGACGCCTACGGCTTCGACCACTGCCGCATCGGCCAGGACCGCGCGGAGGGCTTCGGCTTCGGCGTCGACCGCGGTGACGACCAGGATTGGGTACGGGGTCACGAGTCCTCGCCGGTGTGTGCGCTCTGGTCAGCTGACGAGGGCCGGTAGACGTGGAAGCCCGGCGGAGCGGGCGGGGTCGCCTTCTCCACCGGGGACTCGGTCTTCGCCACCGGGGCCGGGACCGGCTCGGTCTTCTCCGCGGCGGGCTGCTCGGCGGCGGCGGGCTTGGGCTTGCGCCGGCCCGGCCACCAGCCACGGCTCGTGCGGGGCTTCTCCACCAGCGTCGTGTCGGCCTTGCCGGGGCGGGACTCCCGGGGCACTGGGTCGAAGTCGCGGGTGCCCGGCGGCGGGGCGTCGGCGGGACGGCGTGGGGTCGGCGGCTGGTGCCCGGCCCGGTGCGGCACCGTCGGGGCCTCCGGCCAGGGGTCGGTCGGCGCGGGGACGGCCAGGTCGGTGCTCGTCGTCGTACCGGAAACGGCGCGGTCGGAAGCATCAGCGGCCTTGACGTCGCCCTCGATGTCTCCCGTGCCTTCCGGCCGGCCCGCGAGGCGCTCGTTGTGCAGGCGGGCGGCCATCCAGGCGGCCCGCGCGGCGGCCAGCACCGCGAGGACCGCGGCCAGGGCCACACCGAGGCGGCCGGTCAGCGGGATCAGGCCGATGCCGCCGCCGGTCACCCAGGCCAGCATCAGGACCGTCTCGGAGTGGGCGAACGCGGTGGCCCGCAGCCGCTCCGGGACGCGTTCCTGGATGCTGGCGTCGACGGCCAGCTTCGCGATGCCGCTGAACGTGGCGGTGAGCAGCGCCAGCAGGGTGATCGTGGCCAGGTTGTAGAAGACCGTGGCCAGGATCGCCATCGCGGCGGTCACGATCAGGCCGCTGGACTGCAGCGCCAGCGGGCGGCGGATGCGCAGACCGGTGCCGGCCGCGGTGGACAGGAACGTGCCCAGGGCCAGCGCGCCGCCGACCAGGCCGACCGCGGCGCCCTTGGTGAGCTCATAACCGAGCACCGTGGTGCTCAGGTCACCGGCCATGATCGCGAAGGTCAGGTAGAGCAGCAGGAAGCCGTAGAGCAGGCGCAGGCCGGCGCTGCCGATCAGGGTGGCCAGCACCAGCCGGCCGGAGAGCGGACGGTCCGAGCCGCGGCCCAGGCCGAGCACGGTGCGCCAGGCGCGCGGCATGGTCTCGGGCGGATCGGAGTCGGCGCGGGGCGGCAGACGCAGCGCCACCACCATGCCGACCAGGAAGATCAGCGTGGCCACCCGCAGCGGCCACTGTGGCCCGAACGTGAAGGCCAGCAGGCCGATCGGGGCGACCAGGGCGCCGGCGAACGTGCCGTAGACGCTGGCCCGGGCGCCCACCTGGGACAGGCCGACCCCGTCCGGGAGCAGGCGGGGAACGGCGGCGGAACGGGCCACGCCGTAGGCCCGGGACAGGGCGAGGATGCCGAAGGCGGCCGGATAGAGCGCCCAGGTGTGCAGGTTGTCGGAGAGCACGTAGGCCAGGAACGCCCGGCCCAGCATGGTCACGGCCAGCGCATAGCGCCGGCCGTGCCGGAAGTGGTCGAGCAGCGGGCCGATCACCGGAGCCAGCAGTGCGAACGGGATCATGGTGATCAGCAGGTAGAGGCCCACCTTGCTGCGCGCCTCGCCGAGCGGGACGCTGAAGATGGTGCCGGCCAGGCCGATCGCGATGAGCGCGTCGCCGGCACAGGACACCGCGTGCAGGTCGAAGAGTCGGATCATGCCGATCTCGTTGGCGGCGCCGCGGGCCCGGGCGGTGCCGACCCGGCGGGTCGCCCACGCTCCGGCGCCGAGGGATCCACGCACCACCAGGCGCACGGCTTTGACGCCGGTGCCGACGGTGCGTCCGATTGTGGGAAGCAGCGGCATGGGAACCATCCTGACTGATCCGGTCGACTCGCGTCCCCCTCTGTGCACAGGTATCTGGGGAGTCGTTGCGGTGGCACCGGGTGGCATAGGCAACAATGGGTGGGTGACCTCCAGGACCGCTGTGCGCGCCGCCCGACTCGACCAGGTCTGTGCCGATGCCGTCGGGGTGGCCCGGGGTGCGATCACCGATGTGGACCCCACTGATGTCGGCGATCACTTGGAAGCGGTGGCCGAGGGCGACCGCCTGGTGACGCACTTCTTCGAGTCGCACCTGGCCGGCTATCGAGGCTGGCGCTGGGCGGTCACCGTGACCCGGGTGCCGCGCAGCCGGCACGTCACCATCTGCGAGACCGTGCTGCTGCCCGGCCCCGACGCGCTGCTCGCCCCCGGCTGGGTGCCGTGGAACGAGCGCGTGCAGCCGGGTGACCTCGGCGTCGGTGACCTGATGCCGACCGCGCCGGACGACGACCGGCTCGCCCCGGGCTACGTGCTCAGCGACGACGCCGCGGTCGAGGCGGGCTCCTGGGAGCTGGGCCTGGGCCGGTCCCGGGTGATGTCGAAGGAGGGCCGGATGGAAACGGCCCAGCGGTGGTATGACGGCGACTCCGGCCCGGAAGCGCCGATCTCGACCGCCGCCCCGCGCAACGCCCGCTGCGGCACCTGCGGTTTCTACCTGCCGCTGGCCGGTTCGCTGCAGCAGGTCTTCGGCGTCTGCGGCAATCTGTACGCGCCGGACGACGGCCGCGCGGTGAGCGCCGACCACGGCTGCGGAGCGCACTCCGAGGCGCTGCTGGCCACCGCCGAGCACCCGGTCGACGAGCTGCCGACGGTCTACGACGACAGCGAGGTCGAGACGGTCGCGGTCAGCCGCGGCCACGGCTCGGTCGAGTCAGGCGAGCCCGCCGAGGACTACGGCCACAGCTAGGAGCTCTCCTCGACACGGAACGCCGGGTGCGACAGCGCCCGGCGTCGTTTCCGGTGCCGGTCGTGGACGATCATCGTGCTCAGGCCGGGTGCGCCCAGGACGAGCCCGGTCAGGCTGGTGTGCAGCCACGCCGTCGGCGCGTCGGCCAGCCAGCAGACGAGCGAGGCGATGGCGAACGCCACGATGCCGGCGATCGCGAACGGAACCATCGGCGGGTCGAGCGGCTCGGGGCGCGGCTTGGTGCCGGTCACGACGCTCAGACCGGCCAGCGGATCGTCAGCCCGGGTCGCGGGAGACAGGTCACTCACTCCGACAGGGTACGACCATTACGGAACGTCTCGGCGCAGGACGTGAGAGTTGTAACACCACTCCGCTTTTGCCGAGGTCAACTCGGGTCTGGCAGCATGCGCGGGTCCTCAGTGTGCCACCCGAAAGGGCAAGCATGTCCCCGACGAACGGTTTCGACCGCTTCTTCCAGATTACCGAGCGCGGCTCAACGCTGAGCCGTGAGATCCGTGGCGGCTTCGTCACGTTCTTCACGATGGCCTACATCGTGGTGCTCAACCCTCTGATCCTGGCCGGGGGTGCCGACCAGAAGGGCGCCCACCTGCCGCTGGCCGCCCTCGCGGCGGGTACCGCGCTGGTCGCCGGCGTGATGACCATCCTGATGGGCGTGGTGGCGCGGTTCCCGCTCGCGCTGGCCGCCGGGCTGGGGGTGAACGCGCTCGTCGCGTACGAGATCGCACCCCAGATGACCTGGGCCGACGCCATGGGCCTGGTGGTGATCGAGGGTGTGCTGATCGGCATCCTGGTGCTGACCGGCCTGCGCACCGCGGTCTTCCGGGCGGTGCCGACCCAGCTCAAGACCGCGATCGGGGTGGGCATCGGCCTGTTCCTGATGATCATCGGGCTGGTCGACTCGGGCTTCGTGCACCGGGTGCCGGACGCCTCCAACACCACCGTCCCGGTCGAGCTGGGCCTCGGCGGCAAGCTGCTCACCTGGCCCACCCTGGTCTTCGCGATCGGCCTGCTCTTCACGCTGGTGCTCTTCGTCCGCAAGATCAAGGGCGCGATCCTGATCGGCATCCTGGGCACCACGGTGCTGGCCATCGTGGTGGAGGCGATCACCGGCGTCGGTTCGGTCGTCACCAACCCGCACGGCTGGTCGCTGAACGTCCCGCGGATGCCGGAGAAGGTCGTCGACACCCCGGACCTCTCGCTGCTCGGCCACTTCAACGTGCTCGGCTCCTGGCAGCACGCCGGCTGGCTGGTCGCGCTGATGTTCGTCTTCACGCTGCTGGTGGCGGACTTCTTCGACACCATGGGCACGATGGTCGCGGTGGGCCAGGAGGGTGAGCTGCTCGACGACGAGGGCATGCCGCCGAGGACCCGGGAGATCCTGCTCGTCGACTCGATCGCGGCGGCGGCCGGTGGCGCGGCAAGCGTCTCCAGCAACACCTCGTTCGTGGAGAGCGCCTCGGGGGTCGGTGAGGGCGCCCGTACCGGGGTGGCGAACCTGGTCACCGGCGGGCTGTTCCTGCTGGCCATGTTCTTCGCGCCGCTGGTGCAGGTGGTGCCGTTCGAGGCCGCGTCGACCGCGCTGGTGGTGGTCGGCTTCCTGATGATGACGGCGGTCCGGCAGATCGACTGGTCGGACTGGACCCTCGCGGTGCCGGCCTTCCTGACGATCACGTTGATGCCGTTCACGTACTCGATCTCCAACGGGATCGGGGCCGGGATCATCTCCTACGTCGTGCTGAAGGCGAGCACCGGCAAGGCCCGGGAGATCCACCCCATTCTGTACGGCGTGGCCGCCCTGTTCGTCCTGTACTTCGCCCGCGGTCCGTTGGAGACTTGGGTGCTCTGAGGTTTTCTGTCGTCACCGGGCGCGCGCCTGCGGGCCCGGTGACGGCTGTCATAGGTGTCTACACATGTCGTTAGCCATGCTCATTAGCTAGGCTAAGTATCGTGACGGAGCGGGTGATGACGACGGAGCGCACAGCAGACCTGCTGGCCAAAACGCTGCGGGATGCGATCATCCGGTTCAGCCGGCGAGTCCGGCAGGCCCGCCCGGTCGGTGACCTGACGTTCAGTCAGCTTTCCGCGTTGACCAGCCTTCAGCTGGCCGGTGCGCTGACTCCGCGTGAGCTCGCCGACATGGAACGGGTGCAGCCCCCGACGATGACCAAGATCGTCGGGAAGCTGGAGGAGCGCGGGCTCGTGGCACGGACACCGCATCCCACCGACGGGCGCCAGGTCATCCTGGCCGCCACCGACGAGGGCCGGGCGGTCTACGCGTTGCACGAGCGGGCCCGCAACGAGTGGCTGGCCGTGGAACTGGACCGGCTCACCCCCGAGGAACGGGAGACCCTGGCGCGCGCCGCGGAGATCATGCAGCGCGTCGCCCGCGGCTGATCTTCGCCGGTCGTTCCGCTTCGTCACACGACGATGACGCGTACGACCGAGGCGAGGGGGCACAACCGCATGCGGGCAGTGCTGCACACGACATTCCGATCCCTGCAAGTCCGGAACTATCGTCTCTTCGCCGGTGGCCAGCTGATCAAGCTGATCGGCGTCTGGATGATGTTCACGGCCCAGGACTGGCTGGTCCTGGAGCTCTCGAACAACTCGCCGGCCGCACTCGGCCTGGTCACCGCCCTGCAGTTCGTCCCGGTGATGCTGCTGACCCTCTACAGCGGGCGGCTGGCCGACCGGTACGACAAGCGCAAGCTCCTGATCGTCGCGAACACCGTCTTCGCCGTCACCGCGGTCGCCTTCGCGATCATCGTGTCCGCCGGCATCGTCCAGCTCTGGCACGTCTACCTGTTCGCGGTGCTTCTCGGCGTCGCCAACTCGGTGGAGACCCCGGTCCGGCAGGCGTTCGTCTCCGAGCTGGTGGAGCTCCCGCTGCTGCCGAACGCGCTGGCCCTCTCCGCGGCCACCTTCAACACGGCCCGGATCGGTGGCCCGGCGCTGGCCGGTGTGCTGCTGTCCCTGCTGTCCACCCGGGGCGTGTTCCTGATCGCCACCGCACTGGCCATCGCGCCGGTCTTCACCTACCTGCGGATGAACACCACCGAGCTGCACGGGCTGGAGCGCGCCTCTCGCGGTGACGCCCGGGTGCTGGACGGCCTGAAATACGTCGGCAAGCGCACCGACCTGCTGCTCCCGATCGCCCTGATGGCCGTGGTCGGCATGATCGGCTTCAACTTCCCGGTCACCCTGGCCGCCCTCGCGAAGATCAACTTTCACGCCGGGGCGTCGTCGTTCGGCCTGCTCACCACGGCTCTGGCGGTCGGCGCGCTCGGTGGTGCCCTGGCCGGCAGCGCGCGGCGGGCCCGGCCCGGTGCGTACCGGGTGATCGGCGCCGCGCTGCTCTTCGGAGTGTTCGAGTTCGCGGTCGGCTTCGCGCCGAACTTCGTGGTCGCCATGGTGCTGCTCGTGCCGACCGGGTTCTTCTCGATCTACCTGGCCCAGGCGGCGAACCACCGGGTGCAGATGGGAGTGGCCGCGGAGTACCGCGGCCGGGTGATGTCGCTCTACGTGCTGGTGTTCCTCGGTTCCACGCCGATCGGCGCCACGCTGGCCGGGTGGTGGGGTGAGCAGTACGGGGTGCCGTCGAGCATCTGGATGGGCGGGCTGATCTCATTCCTGGCGTCGGTGGCCGCTCTGGTCTGGCAGTTGCGGGCCAGCGGGGATCGGCTGGCGTTCGATCTCCACCCGCGGCCTCGGGTGCATCTGGTGGAGGCGGCGCCCGCTTCTGGCCCGGCCGCTTCTGGCCCGGCGGCTACTGAGTCGGCCGCCTCTGAGCCGGCTGCTTGTGGACCGGCTGCTTCTGAGCCCGCCGTGGTTCGGATTCACGTGAAACCGCTTCCTGGCAAGCCGGTCGCCCGGGTCTGAGGGTGTCACCCCTTCGTGGTCGACCTTGTTGGGTGATTTGTCGGATATATTGACCGGACAGGGTGCCCGATGTCGGTAAGGAACCTGGCATTTAGGTAGTTGGCAGATCCAGTCCGCCGAACGGGTGTTCCGACTCTGGCGATCCGGGTTTAGCGTCGAATCGTGGCGATGGCGCAACTGGTCGTGATTTCGGCGGCGTGGGTAACGCTGCTCGGCCTGTCGTGTGCCCGCATCGTGCGGCGGCGCTCCACTCCACACCGGCCCGCCGCCCCATCGACCTCGGGCCGCCGCCCCCGGCGCCACGCCAGGTTCCGCCGGGTGCCCGCGCCGGGCCGTCAGCCCCGCAAGGGCTCGGCCCCGGCGCCCTGGGCCCGCCGTCCCAGCCCGCAGAACCGGGATCTCCGCCGGTTCGACCGCGACATGCAGGGGGTTGACGTGACCGTCCGGATGGACGAGCTGCCACCGGTTCCCATCGAACAGCTCGCTTACGACCTGCGCCGCCTCGATCACCAGCGCCGCAACGGCCCGATGCGCTACTCGGAAAAGTGCCTGGCCGCGGTGATGCGCGCCTACGACATCCGGCTGCAGCTGGCCTGCCGCTGCCTCGGCGTGCCCGAACACCTCCAGCCCCTGACCGGCGTCGACCGCGAAATCGAACGCCTCCGGGTCGAGGATCGCCTGGAAGCTGCGGGTCTGGCCCTCCGCGGCCTTTAGCCCCATTTGGTACGAATAGCGATTCCCGTCCGCAGGCTACAAGCCACGTCCCGTGACAGTCTCGCGCGCGGCCGCGCGCCCTCAGGCCCGGCCGCGCCTCCCGCGCCACGCCGCTCACCACGCGACACCCGCACCCGCGCAGCGGTCTGGGGTGCGGTGGGTGTCGCGTGGGTGCGGGGGTGAGAGCTGTGTGATGCCCGGGCTAGGGGAGGGGCCAGGTGTGGCGGGGGTGGTATTCGCCGTGGGTGCTTTCTACCAGGGTGAAGTCGGTGACCGGCCAGTCCGGGCCGACGTAGTCGGCGAGGGTCGGGAGCAGGTCGGTCGCCGCGCGGTAGGTGACGGTCAGGTGCGGCTGGAACGGGCGTGGGTCGATGGGGAGGCCGGCGTCGGTCAGCGCGACCCGGATCGACTCCCGCAGCGTCCGGAGCGCCTGGAGGTCGCCGCCCAGCCCGGCCCAGCCGACTGATCCGAAACGGCCGCCGCCGGTGAGCCGGAGTCGGAAGGACGGCGGCCGGGGAACGGCCTCGAGCACGACCTCGGGCGGGCGCGGAGCCTCGCCGGCGGGCCGGGGCGGCACCTCATCGCCAGATGGGGGCGGCGTCGAGCCAGTGGATGAGGGCGGCGTCGAGCCAGTGGGTGGGGGCGGCGTCGTGCTGGTGGGGAGGGTGCCGAGGAAGGCGAGGGTGATGTGCCACGTGGTGGGGCGGGTGAGGAGGGTGCTGGGTGGGAGGTGGTGGAGCAGATCCTCGCGGGCCGCTTCCGGGGGGAAGACGGCGACGAAGAATCGGCTCAGGAGGATTCCCGGGCGGCCGGGCCGCCGCCGAAGAGGACGTCGTCCCAGCTCGGGAGGCGCTTGCGCGGCTTCGTCTCGTCGCCCTCGGTGCCGCTGGACTGGGCGGTCTGTCCGACCGTGCGGCGCGGGCGCAGCACGGCCAGGGACGGCACCGCCGGGATCTCCTTGGGCAGGTCGGACTCGTCGTCGAAGGCCGAGCCGGAACCGCCGCCGAGCAGCGCCGCGGCGCCACCGGCGACCGGGCGGCGGGTAGCCGGGGAGACCGGTTCGAGGCCGCGGCCGGAGGAGCTCTCCAACGGCCGGTCCAGCGAGGCGAGCAGCGCGTCGCGGCCGGCCCGGATCGGGTCGCGGGTAGGGCGGGCCTGGTCACGGTTGGGGCGACTGGGCGCGTCCATCGCGGGCAGGCCGTGGCCGCCGCGGGTCGGCTCGGCGCTGCGGACCGGACCGGGCAGGCCGTGACCGCCACGCTCGGGGGCCGGCTCCTGGCCGAGGATCTGGGTGGGGCGCTCGGCGCAGAGATACTGAGCCATGTCGTCGTGCGGGGCCACCACCTGGCGACCCTTGTCCATGTCCCAGATGGCCTGGGCGGTGGCCTTGCCGGACGGCCAGGTGGCGACGATCCGCCAGGTGCCGTCCTCTTTGCGGAACGCGTCCCAGGAGATCTTCTCGGTGTCGATCCCGTGCTGCGCCAGGCGGCTGTCGACCACCTCGGACAGCGGCTGACCAGAATCGGACGTCTTCAGCCGGGTGCGGCGCGCGTGCTGGGCCAGCATGGCCCGCTCCTGCAGCACCGGACCGGCATAGCGGAGGACCCGGTCGACCGGGACACCGGCGATGCGGGCGACGTCCTCGGCGGACTCGCCGCACCGGATGCGCGCCTGGATGTCCCGAGGGGACAGGGTGGCCATGTCCGGAGCGATCACCGCGACAGCAGTGCCCGGCGTCGCGGGGCTGTCGGTGAGCACTCCGGCGACCCGGTCGTCGAGAGGGAGTGCCAGCAAGCGGCCCACCTCGTCGGCGAGCACGAGAGCCTGCCCGTCTTCCGAGATGGCGACGAAGCGTACCGGCCGCATGCGTTGCCTCCGTCCCGTCGCGTTGGCCTGTCTTCCCGAGAGTCAGTCACCCGGGCGCGTTTCGGAACACGGTACGCGCCTCGGTCACCCGATGGGGGTAAGCCACGCCGTCAAATGAGCTGACCAGCGTAGATGATCTTCAACTTCGCACTCTCGATGGAGACCCTTCCATTCGTACGGACTATGCCTCGCCGAGGACAATGAGCCAAGTCACCGCGTCGGGAGAAACATTGCCCGTACGAATGATGATCGGAAACCTCAGAGCCGCTCGACGACGTAATCCACGCACGCGGTCAGGGCGGCCACATCGGTCGGATCGACGGTCGGGTAGAGCGCGACCCGCAGCTGATTACGGCCCAGCTTCCGGTACGGCTCGGTGTCCACGATGTCGTTGGCGCGCAGCACCTTGGCGATCACCGCGGCGTCCACCCCGTCGGCGAAGTCGATGGTGGCCACCGCGGCCGAGCGCAGCGCCGGATCGGTGATGAACGGCTCGGCGAACGACGAGCGCTCGGCCCAGCCGTAGATCGCGGCGGCGCTCTCCGCGCTGCGCTTGACCGCCCAGGACAGCCCGCCCTGCGCGTTCATCCAGTCCAGTTGCTCGGCAGCGAGGAAGACCGTGGCGAGCGCCGGCGTGTTGTACGTCTGCTCCAGGCGGGACTGTTCAATAGCGGTCACCAGATCGAGGAACTGCGGGATGTACCGCTTGCTCGCCTTGATCTCGAAGGCCCGCTCGATCGCGGCCGGCGACATCAGGGCCAGCCAGATCCCGCCGTCCGAGCCCAGCGCCTTCTGCGGGGCCAAGTAGTACACGTCGGTCTCGCGCAGGTCGACGTCCAGGCTGCCGCCGCCGGAGGTGGCGTCGGTGAGCAGCAGGGCGCCCGGGTCGGCGCCGGCCACCCGGCGGACCGGGACCATCACCCCGGTGGAGGTCTCGTTCTGGACGGTCGCGTACACGTCGACGCCGGCCTCGGCGGTCAGATAGGCCGCCTGGCCACCCGGCGCCTTGTGCACGGTCGGCGTGGCCAGGAACGGCGCGTCCGTCACGGCCTGGACGAACTTCGCGCCGAACTCGCCGAACTCGGCGAACTGAGCCCGGTCCCGGACCAGGCCGAACGTCGCGACCTCCCAGAACGCGCTGGTGCCGCCGTTGGCCAGGACCACCTCGTAGCCGTCCGGCATCGAGAAGAACTCGGCGAGGCCGCGGCGCAACCGCCCGACCTGCTCCTTCACCGTCTTCTGCCGATGGGACGTGCCCATGAACGTGCGGGAGACGGCGGAGAGAGCCTCGACACCTTCCGGCCGGACCTTGCTCGGCCCGGAGCCGAACCGTCCGTCGACAGGTTTGATCTCGTCAGGAATCCGGATGTCAGCAGCCACGGTCACACATTATGCGTGAGCTGAGACCAGCCTTCGACCTCCGAGGGCTTGCGGGGCGCCGGCCCCAGGTAGCGCAGGTTGGGCCGCAGGATCCGGCCGAGCCGCTTCTGCTCCAGGATGTGCGCGCTCCACCCGGCCACCCGGGCGCAGGTGAACATCGAGGTGAACATGTGCGCGGGCACCTCGGCGAAGTCGAGCACCACGGCCGACCAGAACTCCACGTTCGTCCACAGCTGGTGGCCGGGTTTGCGCTCGTGCAGCTCGGCCAGTGCGGCGACCTCCAGGGCGGCGGCCACCTCGTACCGGGGGGCGCCCAGGTCCTTCGCGATCCGGCGCAGCACCCGGGCCCGGGGGTCCTCGGCCTGGTAGACCCGGTGGCCGAAGCCCATCAGGCGCTCGCCGCGGTCGAGGACGTCGGTCACGTACCCCTGCGCGTCGCCGCGGCGCTCGACCGCCTCCAGCATGTGCAGCACCCGGGTGGGTGCGCCACCGTGCAGCGGGCCGGAGAGGGCGCCGATCCCGGACGAGATGCAGGCGGCCGCGTCGGCGCCGGTGGAGGCGACGATCCGGGTGGTGAAGGTGGAGGCGTTCAGGCCGTGCTCGGCCGCCGAGATGAAGTACGCGTCGACCGCCTTGACGTGCCGCGGGTCCGGCTCACCACGCCAGCGGCGCATGAACCGTTCCACGATGGTCTCGGCCTTGTCGATGTCCTTCTGCGGGACGGCCGGCAGGCCCAGCCCGCGGGCCGCCTGGGCGACGAACGAGAGCGCCGTCACCGAGACCCGGGCCAGGTCCTTGCGGGCCTGCTCGTCGGTGATGTCGAGCAGCTGGTCGAGCCCCCAGTACGGCGCGAGCATGGCGACCGCGGACTGCACGTCGACCCGGATGTCCCCGGAGTGCACCGGGACCGGGAACGGCTCGGCGGGTGGCAACCCCGGCCCGAACCTGCCGTCGACGAGCAGGCCCCAGACGTTGCCGAAGGAGACCTGGCCGATCAGATCCTCGATGTCGACGCCGCGGTAACGCAGCGCGCCACCGTCCCGGTCGGGCTCGGCGATCTCGGTCTCGAACGCGGTGACGCCCTCGAGTCCCGGCTTGAAGTCGGACACGGCACTCCCTGGAGAACGTGAGCTGCGGTGAGTGATTCATCTTGCCCGCCGGGTAACCGCACGGTCGACCCGTGGCGATTGTGCTCTCGGTGACACCCATCCTGGTTCAACTGACACTCGGCGGTCGCGGACTTACGGTCGTTGCAGCCGAAAGGAAGTCCCCCGATGCCCCCCGAACCGCCGTCCCCCGAACCGCCGTCCCCCGCGGGGATGCGCCGCGACTACACCGAGCACGGACCGTTGCTGGAGGGCTCGCTGGCCGCCGACTGGCCGGCTCAGTTCGCCGTCTGGTTCGCCGAGGCGACCGCGGCCGGGCTGCCCGAGCCGAACGCGATGATCGTGTCGACCGCCGACGCGGACGGCCGCCCCTCGGCGCGGACCGTGCTGCTCAAGGGGTACGACGCGACCGGTTTCGTGTTCTTCACGAACTATGCGTCGCGCAAGGGCTCCGAGGCGGCGCAGAATCCGTACGCAAGCCTGGTTTTTCCCTGGTTTTCGATCCAACGCCAGGTGATCGTGGCCGGAGCCGTCGAGCGGGTCTCCCGCGCCGAGACCGAGGAGTATTTCGCGTCTCGTCCGCGCGGCTCGCAGCTCGGTGCGTGGGCCAGCCCGCAGTCGCGGGTGCTGCCCGGCCGGGACGCCGTGGACGCCGGCCTGGCCGAGGCGGTGGCGAGGTTCGGTGACGGTCCGGTGCCGGCCCCGCCGCACTGGGGTGGGCTGCGGGTGGTGCCGGTCACTGTCGAGTTCTGGCAGGGGCGGACCAACCGGCTGCACGATCGGCTGCGGTACCGCCTCGACGGCGACTCCTGGGTCGTCGAGCGGCTCGCCCCGTGACCGTCACGGGGGAGAAGAAGCGTTCTTGGATGATCGACACCACGCCGCTGCGGGTGGTGACGTTCCGCCGGATGTGGATCGGCAACGGCGCGTCGTACTTCGGCTTCCAGTTCACCTCGGTGGCGGTGCCGGTGCAGATGTTCGCCATCACCCGCTCGCCGTTCTGGGTCGGCCTGCTCGGGCTGGCCGGCCTGGTCCCGCTGCTGATCTTCGGGCTGTGGGGCGGCGCGGTCGCCGACGTGGTCGACCGGCGGCGGCTGCTGCTGTTCAGTTCCGCGCTGACCTGGGTGGTCACGCTCGGGCTGCTGGCACAGGCGGCTCTCGGCGTACGAAGTCCGCATTTGCTCCTGGCGCTCACCGCGGTGCAGGCGGTCGGCTTCGCGATCAGCTCACCGGCCCGCCAGTCGATCATTCCGCGGATCGTGCCGACCGGCATGGTCCCGGCCGCGAACACGCTGAACTACACCACGACCACGGCGGGCGGGGTGCTCGGACCGCTGGCCGCCGGTCTGATCATGGGGATCTGGTCGACCGGTACCGGCGTGACGGTGGCCTACGCGGTCGACGCGCTGCTGTTCACGGTCACCTACTGGGCGACCTGGCGGCTGCCGGCGATCCCGCCGATCGAACCGGACGACTCGGGTGAGAAGCCGACGGCCGGCCTGCACGGCATCGTGGTCGGGTTGAAGTTCCTGGTCACCCAGCCGGTGCTGCTGCTCTCCTTCGGCGTCGACCTGATCGCCATGGTGTTCGCGATGCCCCGGGCGCTGTTCCCGGCGGTGGCCGAGGAGCGGTTCGGCGGTGGCGCCGCGGTCGGCTGGCTGTTCAGCGCGATCGCGATCGGCTCGGTGCTCGGCGGGCTCACCTCCGGCTGGATCGGCCGGGTCCGCCGGCAGGGCGTCGCGCTGGTCGCCGCGGTGGTCGCCTGGGGCCTGGCGATCGGCCTGTCCGGTCTGGCCCATCAGCTCTGGCTGATGATCCTGCTGCTCGCGGTGGCCGGCGCGGCCGACCTGGTGAGCGCGGTCTACCGGCAGTCGATCATGCAGACGTTCGCGCCGGACCGGCTGCGCGGCCGGTTGCAGGGCGTGTTCACCGTGGTGGTGGCCGGCGGACCCCGACTGGGTGATCTGCGCGCCGGCGGCACCGCGAACGTGACCGGGGTCGGCGCCTCCTGGGTGGGCGGCGGCTTCGTGGCGGCCGGTCTGGCCCTGGTGCTGGCCGCGGCGTTCCCGGCACTGATCCGATACCGGCCCGCTCAGCAGCCGGAGGAGAAGCACTAGTGTCCCTGGTATGACAGAGACAGCCGCGAAATCCGGGGTTCAGTGGTCGATCGAGGCCGACGGCCGCCGTGCCGTACTGGCCGAGGTCGGTGGCACGCTGCGCAGTTTCTCGTCCGGCGGGGTGGAGCTGCTCGACGGCTTCGGCACCGACGAGATCTCCCCGGGTTCCGCCGGCCAGATCCTCGCGCCGTGGCCGAACCGGATCCGCGACGGGCAGTACACCTTCGAGGAGAAGACGTACCAGCTCGCGCTGACCGAGCCGGCCCGGCACAACGCCATCCACGGCCTGGTCAACTGGTCGCGCTGGCGGGCCACCGAGCACACCGCGTCGGCGGTCACCCTGGAGTACGAGCTGCCGGCCCAGGTCGGCTACCCGTGGGGGCTGATCCTGCGGACCCGCTGGTCGGTCTCCGCGGAGGGGCTGCGCAGCGTGCAGGAGGTGGTGAACCTCAGCGACCAGAACGCGCCGTGGGGCTATTCGGTGCACCCGTACCTGCGGCTGAACGGGGTGACGGTGGACAACACCGTGCTCCAGGTGCCGGCCGGGACCCGGGTGGTGGCCGACTCCCGGCTGCTGCCGATCGGCGCCGTCAAGATCGCCGGCAGTGAGTACGACTTCGCCGAGCCCCGCCGGATCGGCGACATGGTCCTGGACACCACGTTCGGCGACATCGACTTCGGCCCGGACGGGATCACCGAGGTCGTCCTCGCCGACCCGGACTCGGACGCGAAGATCACCGTCTGGGCCGACGACAAGTTCAAGTACTGGCAGGTCTTCACGGGCGACACGCTGCACGGCGAGCGGCATCGCCGGTCGGTCGCGGTCGAGCCGATGACCTGCCCGCCGGACTCGTTCCGGTCCGGCCGGGATCTGATCACGCTGGCTCCGGGCGAGACCTGGACCACCGCGTGGGGGATCCGCGCCTGATGGAGTTCGACGAGGTGGTCCGCCGGCGCCGGATGGTCCGCGGGTACGACCCGGATCGCCCGGTCCCGCCGGAGCTGATCGACAAGATCGTCCGGCACGGGCTGCGCGCCCCGTCGGCGGGCTTCTCGCAGGGCTGGAGCTTCCTGGTCCTGACCGAGCTCGCCGACCGTGACCTGTTCTGGTCCAGCACCGCGTACGGTGCCGGCGACCCCGGTGGCTGGCTGGACCGGATGCGTACGGCCCCGCTGATCGTCGTGGCGCTGTCCAACAAGTCGGTCTACCTGGACCGGTACGCCGAGACGGACAAGGGCTGGACGGACAGGGCCGAGGCGCACTGGCCGGTGCCGTACTGGGACATCGACACCGGCTTCGCCGCGCTGCTGATGCACCTGACCGCGGTGAACGAGGAACTCGGCTCGTGCTTCTTCGGCGTGCCCGCCGACCGGGTGGTGGAGTTCAAGACGGCTTTCGGGGTACCTGACGAGTTCAACCCGGTCGGCGCGCTCACCATCGGCTATCGGGGAGACGACAAGAGGTCTCCGTCACTCAAGCGCGGTCACCGCCCAGTGGACGACGTGGTGCATCATGGCCGGTGGGCTTCGGCCGCCGAGGCCTGACCGGTATCGCGGCTAGGCTGACAGACAAGACGTTTCGCAGGGGAGGGGCAGCCGCCGTGATCTTCAAAGCGGTCCGGGACGGAGCCCCGTACCCCGATCACCAGACCACGCTCAAAGAGTGGGCCGAGATTCCGCCACGGCCGATCCGGCTCGCCGAGCTGATCACCACGAAGCGCGAGCTGGCGCTGGACAAACTGCTCGCCGAGGACTCGACGTTCTACGGCGACCTGTTCCCGCACGTGGTCGAGTTCCGGGGTGCGCTCTATCTGGAGGACGGCCTGCACCGTGCGCTGCGGGCCGCGCTCCAGCAGCGCAATCAGATCCACGCCAGGGTGTTGGTGCTCTAGGCGAGACCGGCCACCTCCTCCGGTCGCGGATTGTCGTACCCACTCCGTACCGTTAGGACATGGCCAACTCACCGGAAGTCGAAGAGCCGACGGCGGAGTACTCGGCCGTGCCCGATGTCGCCGAGCCGGAGTCCCCGGCCGTCCCGCCGGAGCACAAGCCGAGCTTCTTCGCCCGGCTGCTGATCTTCATCGGCTTCGTCTTCGCACTGATCGTCGCGTCCTGCTTCGGGCTGCGCGCGCTGAACGTGCTGCCCTCCTTCGACAACCCGTTCTCCAGCCAGACCGTCGACCGCAGTCAGCCGGTGCTGCTGCAGTCGATGCGCGATCTGCACCGTTATGTCGCGGCGGACGGCACCTTCCAGGTGATCGTCGACCTGCAGCAGAACAAGGAGAACATCCCCGACTTCCTGGTCAACCGGCGGATTCTGTTCGTCGGGTCGGGCACGGTCGAGACCTACGTCGACTTCAGCGCGCTCGCCGGTGACGCGCTCAAGGTCGACGAGGAGAAGAAGACCGTCACCCTGACCCTCCCGCCGCCGCAGCAGTCGATGGCCGCGCTGGACATGGCGAAGAGCTACGTGGTCGAAGAGGACCGCGGGCTGCTGACCAGCATCGGCGACGCGTTCCGCAGCGACACCGACAAGCAGCAGCGGGTCTATCAGGCCGCCCAGGAAAAGATCACCGAGGCGGCCAAGTCGAGCGGGCTCGACCAGCGCGCCCAGCAGAACACCCAGATGATGCTGGAGAGCCTGTTCACCCGGCTGGGCTACACCTCGGTGACGGTCACGTTCACCACCCCGTGAGACGGGCGACGCCGCCGCCCCGGGGGTGGGGGCGGCGGCGTCAGGGGTCCCGGCCGGGTTTGCCAGCCCGGCTTGCACCCGGCCGGGAGTCAGCGGTCGCGCAGGCCGATCACTCGTTGGGCATCAGTGCCCAGAGGATCAGGTAGGCGATGAACTGCGGGCCGGGGAGCAGGCAGGACAGCAGGAACAGCAGGCGGACCGTCCCGGACGACAGCCCGGAGCGGCGAGCCAGCCCGGCACAGACGCCGGCGATCCAGCGGTCGTTGCGGGGACGGGTGAGGCTGCGAGTCTTGAAGGGGGTGGTCACTGTCATCCACTCCTTAGCGGTGGCCGGAGCACTCTGCCCCGACCACTTCGACGTTAGGTACGGACTTCCGGTCGTCCCTCATCCCGCAGGTGGAGACGGAGGACCCAGCTCCCGTAAGGGGTACCCGTACCCGAATGTCGCTCGCTGTTAACCTTTAGCCGTCTTGCGGGGTTCAGCTACGGAGGCAACTGTGACGCTGGCCCTTCTCCTTGCCAGCGTTGGACCTGCCGGCACCGGGCTCACCGACGACCTCACCGCCGCGCTGCGCTCCGCCGGCGCCGCCGAGGTCGACCGGGTCGAGGCCGACGACGATCTGCCGGCCCGCCTGCGCGACGCCGCCCGCCGCGCCCGGGCCGCGAACCAGCCGCTGCTGATCTGCGCCGACAACCTGGTCACCCACCACAGCCTGCTGTGGATGCTGGCCACCGACCCGGCCGGCCGCAGCGCCGTGCTGCTCGCGCCGGACCCCGACGGCGGCCTGCGCGAGGACCGGGGCCGCGCGGTCCCGGCCGAGCCGGGCGCCGGCACGGTCCGCTTCCTGGGCGCGATGTGCCTGGCGCCGGCCGACCTCCCGCTGCTGGAGAAGGTCGCCGACCGCGCCGATCTGCTGCCCGCCCTGCTCGAGGCGGGCCTGGTGCCGGTCGCCATCCGGGTCCGGCTGCTGCACGCCGAGCAGGTGGGCACCGACGCCGACCTGGCCGCCGCCCGGCGGCGGCTCGCCGAGGTCGACGAGGACAAGGCCCGCCTGCGACTCGCGGTCAAGGAGCAGGACGACTTCTTCACGACGTACGCGGTGAGCACCTGGTCCCCGCTGGTCACCCGGGCCTCGGCGCGTCTGGGCCTGAGCCCGACCGGGGTGACCGCGCTGTCGGTGCTCTTCGCGGTCGCCGCGGCGCTGGCCTTCTGGCAGGCGTCCCGGCCCGCGATGATCGTCGGCGGGGTGCTGCTCTACCTGGGCTTCGTGCTGGACTGCGTGGACGGGCAGCTGGCCCGGTACACCCGGCGGTTCGACGCGTTCGGCGGCTGGCTGGACACCATGGCCGACCGGGCGAAGGAGTACGCGGTCTACGCCGGTCTGGCGGCCGGTGCGGACCGGATCGGGCTGCCGTACGCGTGGCCGCTGGCGGTGACCGCGATCGCCCTGCAGACCGCCCGGCACATGACCGACACCTGGTACGGCGCGCTGCACGACGAGGCCACCGCCCGGCCCCGCCCGCACCAGGCCACCGGCGGGGTCGGCGCCCGGCTCAGCGCGGCCTCCAACGCGGCGCAGAGCCAGCGCGGCTCGTTGATCTACTGGGCGAAGCGGATCGTGGTCTTCCCGATCGGCGAGCGCTGGGCGCTGATCGCGGTGCTCGCCGCGGCCACGAACGGCCGGATCGTGCTCGGCGCGGTGGTCGGGTTCGGGGTGCTGGCGTTCCTCTACACGCTCTCGCTGCGGTCGCTGCGCGCGCTGTCGATGCGGGTGAGCGTGCTGGACACGGTCGACACCGGCCGGCACCGCGACGACGGGTGGCTGGCACGTACCGTGCTGGGGCGGGCTCGGCTGGATCATCCGCTGGTGGTGGGTGGGGTGCTCACCGCGTACGCGATCGTCGGTGTCTTCGCGGGCGAACCGCTGCGGACCGGCTTGCTGGCCGGCGGGATTCCGGCGGCCCTGGCCGCGGGGATGGTCGCCCGGGCCCGGCATGACCGCCCGCTGGACTGGCTGGTGCCGGCCGCGCTGCGAGCCGCCGAGTACGTGTTCGTGGTGCTCGCCGGCCTGGTCGGCGGGGTGCCGTGGCCGCTGGTGTTCCTGCTGCTGTTCGTTCTGGCGCTGCGGCACTACGACCTGACCGCGCGGATGGAGAAGGGCGCGCCGGGCACCCTGGCCGGTGCGGCGGTGCTGGGCTGGGAGGGCCGGATGGTCCTGCTGGCCGCCGCGACCCTGGCCGGGTTCGGGATCGGTGGTTTCGTGGTGCTGGTGGCGGGTGTCGGCGGCGCCTTCTCGATCACCGCGGTGCGCGACTGGCGGGCGTCGCGCCCGAGTTGAGCCCGCGGTCCGTCAGGCGGCTCAGACCTTAGTGACCGTTTGGGATCACCCGGTTGACTGTCGGTCAGCACCGATGAACCAAATGTCGTTTCTTGCTGTGACCGTGCACACAAGTTGCTCCGGAGTTCTGATCTCCGTAATCGATTGATCACTATCCGCGAATGGCCGGTTCGGCCGATGGTAAAGCATCGACACCCCTCGCAAAGTCATTATCCGATCGCCGACCGTCGTGGGTTCGGGATCGAACAATCGATGGGGGAGGTTGGCGGTGTCCACCGTCGCGCTCAAGGACGTCACCAAGATTTGGCCAGATGGCACGCTTGCCGTGGACCGGGTGTCACTCGATGTTCGAGATGGCGAGTTCATGGTGCTTCTCGGCCCGTCGGGCTGTGGGAAGTCGACCGTGCTCCGGATGATCGCCGGCCTGGAGGACCCCACCGAGGGGGACATCCTGCTGAACGGCGAGCCGGTGCTCGACGTACCCCCGCGCGACCGCAGCATCGCCATGGTGTTTCAGGACTTTGCGCTCTATCCGCACATGACCGTCGCTGACAACATCGGCTTCCCGCTGAAATTGTCCGGTGTCGAGCCGGGTTCGCGGCAGGATCGGGTCGGCACGGTGGCCGGTGCCCTGGGCATCGGCGAGGTGCTCGGCCGGCGACCCAGCCAGCTCTCCGGCGGCCAGCGGCAGCGGGTCGCGATGGGCCGGGCGATGGTCCGCCGTCCCGGGATCTTCCTGATGGACGAGCCGCTCTCCAACCTGGACAGCGGCCTGCGCGCCGAGCTGCGCGCGGAGATCACCAGCATGACCCGCGAGCTCGGTGTCACCACCATGTACGTGACGCACGACCAGGCCGAGGCGCTGACCATGGCCGACCGCGTGGCGATCATGCGGCGCGGCGTGCTGCAGGACCTGGGCACGCCGACCGAGGTCTACCGCCGCCCGGCCACGCTCTACGTCGCCGCCTTCCTCGGCTCGCCGCGGATGAACCTGCTGGAGGCGCAGGTCTACGTCCACCTGGACCGGTACGTCGCGCTCAACTTCGGCGAGCAGACCCTCTACCTGGCCTGGGCCGACCCGCGCTCGCGGGCGGTGGCGCGCTACCACGGCGAGCGGATCGTGGTCGGGGTCCGCGCCGAGGCGCTCACGCCGGTCACCCCGGACACCCCGGGCGCGGTGCTGCACGGCCGGATCCGTTACCTGGAGCACCACGGCCACGAGTCGCTGGCCTACCTGGACATCGGCGCGACCGCGATCGTGGTGGACGAGGTCGGTGGCCCGGCCGCCGAGCAACCCGCCGGTGGCACGCTGAAGCGGCTGGGCGGGGCGCTGCAGCGGCTCACCCGGTCGAACTCGGTGTCCGCGCAGGAGGAGCGGGGCGGCCCGGTCAGCCTGCTCAACGACCCGGGGCGGCACCACCGTAAGGCGGCCGAGCTGTCGGTGCGCCTGGCGCCGTACCCGGCGGTGACTTCCGGGCACCCGCTCACCGTGGCGGTTCAGATGGACGCACTGCACTTCTTCGACGAGCGGGGGGACCGGATCGATGTCGGCTGGCGCTGAACAGAACTCGGCAGGACGCCACTTCCGGGCGGGATCGTGGATGCCTCCTGCCACCAAGCGGCCACAGCGCGTAGGCTGCACGACGGTGGAGGACAGGATCGGCCAGACGATGCGTTCGGCTCCCGGTGTGGAGCCGAAGGTCGATGCCGCCCCCGCACCGTCCGGATCACCGGTTCTGTTGGACCGGAATTTCGGGGATGCCGACATCACCGTGCTGCGGCACGAGGTGTCCCGGCTGCTCTCCCCGATCAGCGTGCTCCGCGACCGGCTCTCCGGTTTCGTGCTCGCCGTCAACGAGGTGATCACGAATGTGGTGCTGCACGCCGGCGGGAACGGCCGGATCGTGCTGCGGATCGAGTCCGGTGCGGTGTGGTGTGTGGTCACCGACTCCGGCCCGGGCATCCCGGACGACCTGCCGGACAGTGACCTCCTCCCCGGTACGGAGGAGATCGGTGGCCGCGGCCTGTGGCTGGCGCACCAGCTGTGCGACGAGGTGACCACCGCGACCGGACCGATCGGCACCTCTATCGGACTCCGGATAGATCTGGTTCCGGTGTCCGGCCAGCGCTGAAACAGCAGCTGAAACGGCAGGTGGACCGGGCCGTGAAACGCGGGCGAAACGTGAAGCCGCCCTTCGCCTCTCGTCCTCCGCCGGGTGCGACTACATTGGGCGCGTGCTCGGACTTCCTTCCCAGGTAACCGCTTGCCTTTTCGATCTTGACGGCGTGCTGACGGACACCGCCCTTGTGCACAGTGCCGCGTGGAAACAAACGTTCGACTCGTTCTTGGAAACGCGGGCCGAGCGGCAAGGTCAAGAGTTTGTGCCGTTCGACTCCAAGGTCGACTACCACCGATACGTCGACGGCCGGCAGCGTGCCGACGGGGTCCGGACCTTCCTCGCCTCCCGTGGCATCACCCTGCCCGAGGGCACCCCCGACGACGCTCCCGACGCGGAGACCGTCAACGGGGTCGGCAATCGCAAGAACCTCCTCGTGCTCCAGAAGATCAAGGAGGGCGCGGTTCAGGTCTACCCCGGATCGGTGGAGTACCTGAAGGCGGCCAAGGCCGCCGGACTGCGCCGCGCGGTCGTCTCGGCGAGCGCGAACTGCAAGGACGTCCTGGAGGCGGCCGGCATCGCCGACCTCCTGGAGGTCCGGGTGGACGGGGTCGTCGCCCGCGAGCTGGGTCTGCCCGGCAAGCCCGCGCCGGACACGTTCCTGTACGGGGCAAAACTGCTCGGTCTCGACCCGGCCGCCTGCGCCGTGTACGAGGACGCCCAGGCCGGTGTGGCCGCGGGCCGGGCCGGTGGCTTCGGCATCGTGATCGGTGTGGACCGGGTCGGTCAGGCCGACGCGCTGCGCGAGAACGGCGCCGACGTCGTGGTCACCGACCTCGCCGAGCTGCTCGACAACTAGCTTCAGACCCACCTAAGACATTCAGTCCCGAGAGGCACGACCGTGATCCGTGAACGGGCCTACCCCGTCGACCCCTGGCACATCCGGGAGACCCGGCTAGACCTGGACCTGATGGCCCAGTCAGAGTCGGTGTTCGCGCTCTCGAACGGCCATATCGGGATACGCGGGAACCTGGACGAGGGCGAGCCGCACGGCCTGCCCGGCACGTACCTGAACTCCTTCTACGAGCTGCGGCCGCTGCCGCACGCCGAGGGGGGATACGGGTTCCCCGAGTCCGGCCAGACCATGGTCAACGTCAGCAACGCCAAGCTGATGCGCCTGCTGGTCGACGACGAGCCGTTCGACGTGCGGTACGGCGAGCTCCGCTCGCACGAGCGCTGCCTCGACATGCGGGCCGGCACCCTGGAGCGGGTGGTGGAGTGGGTCTCCCCGTCCGGCCAGGGTGTGCGGGTGCGCACCGTGCGCCTGGTCTCCTTCACCCAGCGCGCGATCGTCGCGTTCCTCTACGAGGTCGAGCCGCTGGACGGCGCGGCCCGGCTGATCCTGCAGTCCGAGCTGGTCGCCAACGAGCAGCTCCCGCCGACCAGCAAGGACCCGCGGGTCGCCGCGGTGCTCGACCACCCGCTGCAGGCCGAGGAGATGCTCGAGCAGCGCTCCGGCGGTCTGCTGGTGCACCGCACCAAGGCCAGTGACCTGCGGATGGCCGCGGCCATGGAGCACCTGGTCGAGACGCCGGGCCGGCACGCGATCACCACCGAGGGGCACGCCGACTGGCTGCGCACCACGGTGGCCTGCCGGCTGGAGCCGGGGCAGAAGCTGCGGGTGGTCAAGCTCGCCGCGTACGGATGGTCGAGCATGCGCTCGCTGCCCGCCCTCCGCGACCAGGTCGGAGCGGCCCTGGCCAGCGCCCGCCTGGACGGCTGGGACGGTCTGGTCCAGCAGCAGCAGGAATACCTCGACGCGTTCTGGGACCACTCCGACGTGCGCGTCGAGGGCGACCCGGAGGTGCAGCAGGCGGTCCGCTTCGGGCTGTTCCACACGCTGCAGGCCGGCGCCCGGGCGGAGAAGCGCCCGATCGGCTCCAAGGGCCTGACCGGCCCTGGCTACGACGGTCACACGTTCTGGGACGCGGAGACGTTCGTGCTGCCCGCGCTCACCTACACCCAGCCCTCGGCGGCGGCGGACGTGCTGCGCTGGCGGCACTCGACCCTGGACCTGGCCCGGGAGCGGGCGCAGACGCTCGGCCTGCAGGGCGCCGCGTTCCCGTGGCGGACCATCCGTGGCCAGGAGTGCTCCGGGTACTGGCCGGCCGGCACCGCGGGCTTCCACATCGCCGCGGACATCGCCGACGCGGTCCGGCGCTACGTGCAGGCCACCGGTGACTACGACTTCGAGCGTGAGGTCGGCCTGGAACTGCTGGTGGAGACGGCCCGGCTGTGGCGCTCGCTGGGGCACCACGACCGGCACGGGCGGTTCCACATCGACGGCGTCACCGGTCCGGACGAGTACACCGCGATCGTGAACGACAACATCTACACCAACCTGATGGCGCAGCAGAACCTGATGACCGCGGTGGACGCCTGCAAGCGGCACCCGGACCTGGCGCGGCGTTTCGGGGTCGACGACGAGGAAGCGGCCTCCTGGCGGGACGCGGCGGCGTCCGTGCACATCCCGTACGACAAGGAGCTCGGGGTGCACCAGCAGTGCGAGGGCTTCACCCGGCTGGAGGAGTGGGACTTCGAGAACACTCCGCCGGAGGGTTACCCGTTGCTGCTGAACTACCCGTACTTCGACCTGTACCGCAAGCAGGTGGTGAAGCAGGCCGACCTGGTGATGGCGATGTACATCCGGGGTGACGCGTTCACGCCGGAGGAGAAGGTGCGCAACTTCGCGTACTACGACGCGCGCACCGTCCGGGACTCCTCGCTGTCCGCCTGCATCCAGGCGGTGATGGCGGCCGAGACCGGCCACCTGGAGCTGGCGCACGACTATCTGGGCGAGGCCGCCCTGATGGACCTGCACGACCTGCACCAGAACGCCCGGGACGGCGTGCACGTGGCGTCCCTGGCCGGGTCGTGGATCGCGCTGGTCGCCGGGCTGGGCGGGATGCGGGACTTCAACGGTCAGCTGGCGTTCGCGCCGCGGCTGCCGAGCCGGATCAACAACCTGGACTTCTCGCTGCTCTGGCACGGGCTGCGGCTGCGGGTCAACGTCACCGCCGACGAGGTCACCTACTCGCTGCGCAACGGTGGCGGCTCGGCCCGGCTCACGCTGATGCACCACGGCAAGGAGATCGAGGTGACCCAGGTCCGTCCGGTGACCATGGCGATCCCGACGGCGGTCCCGGCCGGTCCGGCGCCGACCCAGCCGGCCGGTCGCGCTCCGGTGCGGCGCGCCACGACGCACTGATTTTTTAGCGTACGAAACAGAGAACGGCCCCCGACCCGGAAAGGGTGGGGGGCCGTTCTCGTTGCCCGCGTGGCTACAGCAGGGACACGTGCACGTGGTCGGTGTGATCACTCGGCCCGTGGTAGGCGTGCCAGTTGCCGGTCGCCGGGAACCAGATCTGCTTGTACCAGATCACGTAGTAGATGCCGAGCCGGTCGGCGTTGCGCACCAGGAACGCGGTGAGGTCGTTGCCGTACCGCATCATCTTGTCGTTGTGCGCCGCCGAGAACCCGGTCTTCTGCAGTGACCAGTCGCAGGCCCGGCCCTTGGGATGCTCGAACGGGCCGCCGTCGCGGTGGCAGCCGACGAACAGATTGAAGCCGGCCTTCTTCGTCTCTTTGAGGAGATGCAGAGTCCGCTTGGTGATGCACCCGTTGGTCGTCGGGTCGATCTGGTTGCAGGACTCCGCGGAGAAACCGCCGCTGGAGTTGCGCGGTGCCGGCGAGGCGATCGGGGATTTCGCGTCGACGAAACCCTCGGTGATGGTCTTGTTGATGCCGGTGCCGCCGCCGAGCAGCTCGAGCTGCCCCTCGGCCGAGTCGTGCAGTTTCGTCTGCACCGAGAGCTGCTGCTCTTCGGTCTTGACCTCGGCGTCCAGGCGGGTCTTGTCCGACGTGATCTGCTCGAGCAGGGAGTTCAGCTCGTGCAGCTTCGCGTCGTGCAGCTTGTTGATCTCCTCCAGGGTGACCGCCTTGTCCAGGAAGTCGGACGAGGAGTCGGCGCGGAGCAGGAAGCTCAGTGAGCTCAGATTGCCGATCTGGTACTGCTGGCGGGCGATCTGGTTGACCTCCGGGGTCAGCGCGTCGCGGCGCGCCTCGGCGGTCTTGATCTGGGCGGCCAGCGCCTTCTGATTCTTCTTCGAGGCCGCGACCGCGGCCTTGGCGTTCACGAACCGCCGGTTGGTGGTCTCGATCTGATCGGAGAGGTCGTCGCTCGCCTGGCCTTCGTCGGGGGTCGACGAACTGCCGCCGGGAGCGGCGTGTGCCGGCATGACCGGTGCGACGAACATCGCGGTGGCCACGAGCGGCGCCAGGGCAAGCATCAGCCACCGGCGGGGACGTGCGGTCATCAACAATCCTTCCTAGTCACCGCCGACCGAGTTAGCTGACGGGTTCGGGACGGAAGCTATCCCTACCGCATAGAGCGGATTCACCCCAACTACCTGGTTCCCCGGTTCGTCTGACGACGATTGGGCGGCGGCCTGCCGGCAACTCGGGGGCGGTGCCGTCCTGGCAGGACCGGCGGCCAGTTTACCTGAGATATCGCGTGGTATCAGGATCGGGAAAAGCAATAAAAGGGTTACCAATCAACGACTTTCTGTAATCGCATCACGACAGGTGACCACGCCGTCGCATTCGGTACCGGAACTGTTGAATCGTCGATCGAGTGGGTATGGTCGGTCCCGGTTCCCGCGTGGGGACCGCCGCCTAATCGCACACGCAGCGAGCCGGGGATCCACGTTTCTTCCGGGGTGAATCCGCACAATTGCGGTAGGGATTTCCTTCGTCCCGAACCCGTCAGCTAACCCGACCGGCGGCCGACGGAAGGAAATAGCCAGTGCAGCATGTGACTGCGCGGCGACGATGGGTGGCCGTGTTCGCGCTGCTGGTCGCCGCTTGCGGGATCACCGGCGCCGCCTCGCCGGCGGCCGCGGCCCCCCGCCCGCTCGCCGCGCCCGGTGAGTCCGGTGACGACGGGGAGGGTGGCTCGAAGTCCCTGCTCGACAAACTCGAAGACGCCTCCAAGGGTTACGTCACGGCGAAGGCCAAGCTGAAGGCGTCCAAGGCGCAGCAGACCAAACTCTCCGCCGATCTGAAGAAGCTGGACGCGGCCCTCGGCCCGCAGCAGGCCGCGCTGAACCAGTACGCCCAGCAGGCGTACTCGATGGGCCGCCTGGGCCCGCTGAGCGCGCTGCTCACCGCGGACTCGTCGGCCGGCTTCCTGGACCGGGCGCAGCTGCTGAGCACGGTCGGCGCCCGGCAGAACCTGGCCATCGAGGACCTGCGGAACACCCGGGACGGCCAGCAGAAGGCCAAGACCTCGATCGACGCCGCGATCATCGATCAGCAGCGCCAGGTCAACGTGATGGCCAAGCGCAAGGTCCAGGCCGAGCAGGCGCTCAAGGAGGCCAACCAGGGCGCCGCCACCGACGACTCCGGTGGTGGCAGCAGTTCCGACGCGGACAAGCCCTCCGGCAATCTGGACGGCAGCTGCGTACCGGACCCGACCACCTCCGGCTGCATCTCGCCGCGGCTGCTGTTCGCGATGAAGCAGGCGCAGAAGGCGGGCTTCACCCGCTACGTGGCCTGCTTCCGGGAGCAGAACAGCGGGGAGCACCCGAAGGGCCGGGCGTGTGACTTCGCCTCCGACAAGAACGGTTTCGGCGGGGTGGCCACCGGGGCCAGCAAGACGTACGGCACGAACCTGGCGAACTACTTCATCCACAACTCCGACACACTCGGTGTGCTCTATGTCATCTGGTTCAAACGGATCTGGTTGCCGAGCAGTGGGTGGAAGTCGTACAGCGGGGCCGGCGGGACACCGTCGACGGACCACACGAACCACGTACACCTGTCAGTGACCTGACCTGAAACGCCGAGAAGCCCGGAGCCGACGGCTCCGGGCTTCTTCGTATCCGCGGTCCTACTTGCGCATATACGCTTCGTATTCCTTCATCACGTCGTCGGTCGGGCCGTCCGCGCGGATCAGGCCGGACTCCAGCCAGATCGAGCGCTCGCAGGTGTCCCGGATCGACTGCTCGCTGTGGCTGACCAGGAAGACCGTGCCCGCATTGGCGCGCAGCTCGCGGACCCGCTCCTCACTGCGGCGGCGGAACTTCGCGTCGCCGGTGGCCAGTGCCTCGTCGATCAGCAGCACGTCGTGCTGCTTCGCCGCCGAGATCGAGAAGCGCAGCCGGGCCGCCATGCCGGACGAGTAGGTCCGCATCGGCAGCGAGGAGAAGTCGCCGCGCTCGTTGATCCCGGAGAAGTCGATGATGCCCTGCTTCTTCGACTTCACCTCGGTCGGTGACATGCCCATGGCCAGGCAGCCCAGCTCGACGTTGCGCTCGCCGGGCAGGTCGTTCATCAGGGCCGCGTTCACGCCCAGCAGCGACGGCTGACCGGCCGCGAAGATCGCACCACGGGCCACCGGCAACAGGCCGGCCACCGCGCGGAGCAGTGTCGACTTGCCCGATCCGTTGCTGCCGATCAGGCCGATCGCCTCACCCTTGTACGCCACGAAGGTGACGCCCTTGACCGCGTGCACCTCGCGGACGTTCGCGGTCTTGGTGCGGGTGACGATCTTCTTGAAGCTGGAGAGCGGACTGCTCTGCTGGTTGCCGGCCGAGCCGTAGATCTTGTAGATCACGTGGGCGTCGTCGGCGATGACGGTGGGGACGCGCTCGGTGTCAGCCACGGCCGTAACCCTTCTCTCCGCGCCAGAAGTAGACATAGCCGGAGACACCCACGACCAGCGACCAGATGACCGCCTCGATCCAGAGCAGCGTCGGGGAACCGGCCAGCGTGACGTTCTCCAGCAGCGAGTGCCGGAACAGCTCGATGAAGACCAGCAGCGGGTTGGACTCGACGATGGCGAGCTTCCAGCCGTCCAGCTTCTCGGTGAAGCGGGTGACCGGGTAGAGCACCGCCGAGCCGTACATCCAGAACCGCATGATGAACGGGATCAGCTGCTTGACGTCGCGCATCTTCGAGCCCAGCCGGGCAGCGGCCAGCGACAGCCCGGTATTGAAGATCATCTGAAGCAGCATCACCGGGATGATCAGCAGCCACTTCGGAGTGATCGGCTCGCCGGTGAACAGCACGATGACCAGCAGGACGCCGATCGCGGTGACGAAGTTGCGGATCTCCACGAGGGCCACCGAGAGTGGCAGGCTGGCCCGGGGGAAGTGCAGCGCCCGGATCATGCCCAGGTTGCTGGTGATCCCGTTGATGCCGTTCTGCACCACCGATTGGGTGAACTGGAAGACGAACACCCCGATGCAGAGGTACGCGATGAAGTTGGTGACGCTGCCCTTGGTGCCGATCACCACACCGAAGATGACGTAGTACACCAGCGCGTTGATGGCCGGTGTCAGCACCGTCCAGAGCGCACCCAGGTTCGTGTTGCCCAGCGAGGAGGAGGTCTTCGCCTTGGCATGCGCACCGATGAAGTGCCGGTATGCCCACAGCTTGCGCGTGTACTCCAGTAGGCCGAGCCGTCGCCCGGAAGAGCTCAGGCCGTGCCGTCGGGCGAGTTCCCGCAGGGGAACGCCGGTAGCGGCATCGGCAACCGCCGTCTCTGGCATGGAGTGGTGCTCCGATCTCGTCGGCCGGTACGAGGCGGCGGACTCCGGTGACTTGCCATCAGACACGGTGCCAGCATGCCAGGTGCCCGCCGACGTCGATGAAACGGGTTCGTATCGACGCTGCCGGGAACGGTAGCCGACCAAACGGCGGAACGCAACCGTTACGTCGTAGCGTTATAGTGACCAGGTGGCGACAGTCAAACGCGCACCTGCCGGAGCGGCGGTGCTCCGCAACGACATCACTGTGGCGATCCGTAACGCGGTCATGAGCGAGCTGGCAGAGGTCGGTTACGGCCGTCTGTCGATCGAGGCCGTGGCCCGGCGTGCCGGAGTCGGCAAGACCGCTATCTACCGGCGTTGGAGCAACAAGCTGGAGATGGTACTGGAGATCATCACGGAAGTCGCCGGGCGCAAGGTGCCACTTCCGGACACCGGCAGCTTCGCCGGCGACCTCGACCTACTCATGATGATCGTCAGCAAGGCCCTGCAGCATCGGGTCGCGTCGCAGATCATCCCGGACCTGATGGCCGAAGCGGCTCGCAACCCGCAGATCGCCGAGACCCTGCAGAAGGTGCTGCGCACCCACCAGCAGGCGGTCGGGGAGAAGCTGGTCGGCCAGGCGATCGCCCGTGGCGAGCTGCCCGAGAACACCGACCCGGACGTCGCGGTGGACCTGATCCTGGGCCCGCTGTACTGGCGGCTGGCCGTGGCCCGGCAGCCGATCGGCGACGACTACCTGGAGAAGCTCTCGGCCGCGGTCCTCGGCTCCTTGCGGGGTGACGCCAAGAAGTGAGGGGGTGCGGGAGTGACACCCGAAGCGGTGACGCGACCGGCACCCGAACACGCACCCGGTCGCACCCGATCGCAACTCAGACTTTTCTGCAGGGTGGCCGGGTCCGGGCCGAATCGAGGGGCTGTCCCCGACACGACCCCCCGGAGCCGGCCCACATGCAGACCTCGAGCATCCCGCACGTCGACACCACCGTCCTGGACGCCACCGCGCTGCTGGCGATCGCGATGGGCCGGACGCCCGACACCGGACTGGGCCAGGTCCTGAAGCGGCCCCAGGTGGTGACCGGCGCGGCGGTGGTCGGCGCCTGGCGCAGCCCGGACGGCACCGTCCAGCTGCAGTTGCGCACCGACGGGACGTACGCCGGCGAGGTGGCCGGCCGGCGCAAGCGCCCCAGCGGCACCTACCGCCTGGACGGCGACTCGCTGCTGCTCCACGACGACACCTCCGGCCTGCGTACCCCGGTGACCGTCCTGCACCAGGGCGAGCTGGAGATGGCCGGGCACCGCCTGCACCCGGCCTGACGTTCCCACAGCGCCCGCGGCCGGTAATGCTGTCACCGTGATCGATTGGTTGAACGGCATCGCGCTGACCGCCTTCGGCGTCGGCACCACCTGGGCCGAAGTACTCGGCTTCGTCACCGGACTGCTCACCGTCGGGCTGCTGGTCCGGCAGCACATCCTGAACTGGCCGCTCGGCATCCTCAACGTCCTGCTGCTGATGCTGGTGTTCGGCACCGCGGGCCTCTACGCCGACATGGGCCTGCAGGTGATCTACGTGCTCCTCGGCCTGTACGGCTGGTGGGCCTGGCTCTACGGCGGCGCGGACCGCACCCGGCTGGTGGTACGCACCACCACCCGCGCCGAGTGGCTCGCCCTGGCCGTGGCCGGCGTGGTGATCACCGGCGGACTGTGGCTGTTCCTGGACCGGCTCACCGGTTCCACGGTGCCGCTCGCCGACGCGCTCACCACCGCGCTCTCCCTGCTCGCGACGTACGGCCAGACCCGCAAACTGGTGGAGAACTGGTGGCTGTGGATCGCCGCCGATGTGATCTACATCCCGCTGTACGCCTACAAGGACCTCTGGCTGACCGCGATTCTCTACCTCGCCTTCCTCGTCCTCTGCGTGCTCGGCCTGCGGTCCTGGCAGGCGGCCCGGCGGGCACAGTCCGTGGCAGTGGCGGTGGCCGGGTGAGGTACCGGCACGGCCTGGTCGTCGGCAAGTTCTACCCGCCGCACGCCGGGCACCACGCCCTGATCGAGACGGCCGCGGCCGCGTGCGAGCGGCTGACCGTGGTGGTCGCGCCGTCGTCGAAGGAGAGCGTCCCGCTGCCGCTGCGGCTGGAGTGGCTGCGCGAGGCGCACCCGGACGTCCGGTTCGTCGGGGTGCACGACGACCACCCGATCGACTACGCCGACCCGGCGGTCTGGGAACTGCACATGGCCGTGTTCCGGGACGCGGCCGGCCCGGAACCGGTCGACGCGGTGTTCTCCTCCGAGGCGTACGGGGCGGAGCTGGCCCGACGCTTCGGCGCCCAGCCGGTGCTCGTCGACCCCGGCCGGGAGCGGGTCCCGATCTCCGGCACCGCGATCCGGGCCGACCCGGTCGCGCACTGGCACCACCTCGGCCCCGGCGCGCGTGGCTGGCTGGCCCGCCGGGTGATCGTGGTCGGCGCCGAGTCGACCGGCACCACCACCATGGCCCGCGCCCTGGCCCGGCACTACCGGACCCGGGGCGGGGTGTGGGCGGCGACCGGGTGGGTGCCGGAGTTCGGCCGGGAACTGACCGAGCGCAAGCTCGCCGACCTGCGGCGCGGCCGGCCCGACGCCACGGTCTTCGAGGTGACCTGGGACCGGGACGACTTCGTCACGGTCGCGGTCGAGCAGTCGGCGGCCGAGGACGCGGCGGCCCGGGCCGGCTCGCCGGTGGTGTTCGGCGACACCGACGTGTTCGCCACCACGATCTGGGAGGAGCGCTACCTGGGCAGCGCCTCGGCCAAGGTGCGCGAGCTGGTCCGGGACCCCGACCTGTACCTGCTGACCGAGGACGCCGGGGTGCCGTTCGAGGACGACGGGCTGCGCGACGGGGAGCACCTGCGGCGGTGGATGACCGAGCGGTTCCGTACCGAGCTGGCCGCCCGTGCGGTGCCGTGGGTCGCGCTGTCCGGCGGGTACCGGGAGCGCCTGACGACCGCGATCGCCGCGGTGGACCGGCTGCTGATCGCCGGGTGGCGGCTGGCCGACCCGCTTGTGCCTCAGCCGCCGGGGAATCCGGCCGAACGGTAGGGGTGGACCGATCGGGGGGAAACGGGATGCGGCGCATCGGGACCGTGCTGACGGCGGTGGCGTGCGCGCTGGTGTCCGGTGGGTGCTCGGGCGGCGGGCAGACCACGGCCGCCGCCTCACCCAGCCCCGGTAGCACCTGGTCGCTGCTGCTCTCCGGCAGCGCGACACCCAGCCCGACGCCGTCCCGGGCGAGCTTCAGCCCGACACCGGCCGCTGTCGCGTCGCTGCCGTCACCGATTCCCAGCTGTACCAGGATCTGGCCGAGGACCGATCCGGTGCTGATCCCGATCGTGGTGACCGCCGTCGCCGGCGGTTTCCGGGTGGAGTGGCCCCGGCAGTACGACTCGAATTACCGGGTCACCGCCGTACCCCAGAAGTTGGTCAGCGGTGCCCAGCCGGAGCCGGCCTGGAAGGACGTTCCGGCCGGCACCGGCTGCACGATCAGCACCACGCTCACCGGGCTGATCGCCGGCGAGCCCTACATCGTCTGGCTGGACGCGCCGAACACCGGCTCCGAGATCGACGGCACCCGGCACCTCTACAGCGGGCGCTCCCGGGTCGTCTATCCGGCGTGAGCGTCTTCCGGCTTGCCCTGGCGGGGCAGCAGGAAGGAGAGCCCGAACGCGGCGATCAGCAGCAGCAGGGCCACTCCGGCCGTACGAACGGTGGTGTCTTCGAAGCCCGCGCGGACCTGTTCCGCGGCAAAGGCCGCAACCGACGGATCGGCGGCGGAACCGCCGTCCCGGCAACTCGGCGGTACGACGTCCGGGTTCGTCTCGGCGACCCGGTCGGTCAGGCAGTCCCGGAGCCCGGCGACGATCGCCGGCTGCGCGTCGGAGGGCACCCCGGCCGTGGCCAGCGTGCTCCGCAGCGCACCCGCCGCGTCGTCCACGTGCTGCCCGACCTGGCCGGGCAGCAGCGCGAAGAAGATCGTGCCGAGCACCGCGATGCCGAACGCGCCGCCCAGCTGCTGCACCGAGGTGATCGCACCGGACGCCGAGCCGCTCTCCTCGTCGTCCACGCCGGCCAGCACGATGCCGAAGAACGGCGCCATCGCCAGGCCCATCCCGATGCCGAGCAGCAGCAGCGCCGGGATCATGTGCCACGGGGTGATGTCCGCGCCGGCCAGGTGCACGGTGCCGGCCAGGACCACGGTCCCGGCCAGCATCACCACCGTGCCGAGCTGCAGCAGCTTGCGGCCCAGCTTCTCGGCGAGTCCGGCGCCGGCCACGATGAAGCCGGCCACCATGCCGAGCGCCTGCGGCAGCGTGGTCAGGCCCGCCTTGAGCGGTGAGTAACCCAGCCCGATCTGCAGGTAGAACGTGAAGACCAGGCCGGTGCCGATCAGCGAGGCGAAGAACATCAGGCCGAGCGCCAGGCCGCCGGTGAACGCCCGCTTGCGGAACAGGCTCGGGGTGACCAGCGGGTCGAGGCCGCGCTTGTCCCGGCCGGCCTCGTAGACCGCGAACAGTCCGAAGGAGATCACGCCGACCGCGAGCATCACGAACGTCCAGACCGGCCAGCCCAGCTCGCGGCCCTGCACCAGCGGGAAGAGCAGCAGGAACGCGCCGCCCGCGGCGAACAGCACGCCGAGCCAGTCGAGCCGGGGCGCCCGGTCGAGGCGGGACTCGGGCAGGTACTTGATCGCGCCGAGCACCGCGAAGACGCCGAGCGGCAGGTTGATGAAGAAGATCATCCGCCAGCCGGCGCCGAAGTAGTCCGCGTCGACCAGCCAGCCGGCCAGGATCGGGCCGCCCACCGAGGAGAGGCCCATCACCGGGCCGAACGCGCCGAACGCCTTGGCTCGCTCCGCCGGGCCGAACATCTCGCGCAGCATGCCCAGGCCCTGCGGCAGCATCAGCGCGCCGAACAGGCCCTGCACCGCCCGCGCGCCGACCAGGAAACCGGCCGACGGTGCCAGCGCGCAGGCCAGCGACGCGGCGGTGAAGCCGGCCGCGCCGATCAGGAACATCCGGCGGCGGCCGTAGATGTCGCCGAGCCGCCCGCCGGTGAGCAGGCCGATGGCCATGGACAGGGTGTACGCCGCGCCCAGCCACTGGATCAGGCTGTACGACCCGCCGAGCTCTTCCCGGATGACCGGCCCGGCGATCGTGGTGACCAGCGCGTCGAGCAGGTCCATCACCTCGACGGCGAGGATCACGAAGAGCGCGACCCACCGATAGCGATACGGCGCGGTCTCCGGCGCCGTCTCTGTTTGAACACTGTTCGTTGTCACGAACACTGTTCTAGTAGCGAACACCGTTCAGTGTCAACTAGATTAGTCGTTGATGAAGAACTCCCCCTGGCAACCGCTGCCCGACCGGAAGTCGACCCGGGTGCAGCTGGACCGCGAGCAGATCATCGACGTCGCGCTACGGATCTCGGATCAGGAGGGCGTCGACGCGGTGAGCATGCGGCGGGTCGCCGCGGAGTTCGGCACCGGGCCGTCCAGCCTCTACGCGCACGTGTCCAACAAGGACGAGTTGCTGCGCCTGATGTTCGACCGGGTCTGCGGCGAGATCCAGTTGCCGCCGCGCGAGCCGGCCCGATGGCAGCAGCAGATCAAGGAGCTGATGCTGGGCACGCATCGGATGCTGCTGACCCACAACGATCTGGGCCGGGTGGCGCTGGCGACGGTGCCGAACGGGCCGAACGCACTGCGCGCCTCGGAGTGGATGCTCGGCCTGATGGTCGAGGGCGGGCTGCCGGCGCACCTGGGCGCCTGGGCGCTCGACCGGATCTTCCTCTACGTGACCGTCGACGCCTACGAGACGTCCATCTGGCGGGCGCAGCTGCGCCACCTCGGCCTGCCCAAGCACGAGTCGGAGAAGCAGGTCAAGGGCGAGATGGCAGCCTTCCTCGCGGAGCTGCCGGCCGACCGCTTCCCGTACCTGAGCCGCAACTCGGCCGCGATGACCTCGGGAACCTCCCAGGAGCGCTTCGAGTTCGGTCTCGACCTGCTGATCGACGGCCTGCAGCGGCACGTCACCGGTTGAGACGGGTCCGGCTGGTTCTCGGGGGTGCGTCAGGTCGCCTGACGCACCCCCGAGAACCAGCCGGGAGTCGGACCGTCAGGCGTTTCGGGTGGGCAGCCCGGCTTCGCGCCAGGCCTTGAAGCCGCCGGCCAGGTCGGTGGCCCGGTGCAGGCCGAGCTCCTGCAGCGCGGCCGCGGCCAGGCTGCTGGTGTACCCCTCCTGGCAGGTGATGATCACCGGGAGGTCGTAGCGGTCGGCGAACGGCAGCCGGGCGTCGCTGCGCGGGTCGAGGCGCCACTCCAGCACGTTGCGCTCGATGATCAGCGCGCCGGGGATCTCGCCGTGCTCGGCGCGCTGGGCCGCCGGGCGGATGTCGATGAGTACGGCGCCGTCGCGGACCGCGGCGTCGGTCTCGGCCGGGCCGAGCCGGTCCAGGCGGGCGCGTGCCTCGTCCAGGATCTCGGCGATGCTCTTCGCGCCGCGGGGTGCCGTGGTCACCACTGGGCGCCGGCCCGCTCGGTGGTGAGCGTCTGGAGACCGGCCGGGCCGAGGCGGTACTTGGTCATGCTGGTCAGCGCCGGTCCGTAGACGTGCACGCTGATCGCCGGGTCGGGACCGCGGTTGACGATGCGGTGCAGGTGGTGGCTGCCGAACCGGCGGCCGGCGCCCTCGCTCAGGTCGCGGGAGGTGACCCGGGGCGACTCGGCCGGGCCGCTGACGGTGTCCTCGGTGAGCGTGCCGCTGAAGATGTGGAACCCGCCGGCCGAGCCGCCGTGGTCGTGCAGCTCGGTCTGCTGGCCGGGCAGCCAGGTGAGCAGCCAGACCTCGTGGTCGTCGGCGACGTGCAGCCGGTGGTACCACCTGTCGACCGGGTCGAACCGGGGCGGAACCACCCAACCCTCCGGCGCATTGGCGAATTGCCGGGCGATGGCGAGATGGTCGAGTTGCAGCGCGGTGGTGGTCATTCGGTTCCTCCGGTTCAGCTATACATACCCTATCGGTGAGATAGGTTTTATCACAGAACGGGGCGGGGCGGGGCCACTTCTCAGAACCGGCTCGTCCCCCGAAAGAGGCTTCACCGCGTTTGCCTCTTTCGTGGCGGGGTGCGAAAAACTGCGATCCGCAATGGTGCGACCACGCTCCGTCGACCAAAGTGGGCATTCCGTCACCGGAATGGTGTTCTGGGTCAGCCGTTCCGGCAGAGTTGCTGGTCAGGCCGTCCCTAGGCAATTGAGATGGCTATATGGTCAGTGGCGCCGCCGAGAGCCGGTTGCCGGAGGAAGACGCCCAGCTGGGCGCCCTCCGATGCCCCCCGATGAACGAGGACGGACACGTGTTGAAGTCACGCCGCGGTCTGCTCGCCGCCGGCCTCTCCGTTGCGGTGATCGGCGCTATCGGAGTCGCCTCCACCCTGAACGCGGGTGCTGAGCAGATTCCCGACGGACCTGCCGCTGCGACCGCGCCGGCTGAAGTCGCCGAAGCCCCCGCCGCTGCCGATCCCGCTTTGAAACCGCCGACCATCCTCCCCTGGGGGGAGGAGCCGCAGCTCGTCAAACGAGGCCGGGACGGCGCCACCAGCCGCGCGCTCAAGGCCGCCGGGCTCAGCGCCGCGGCGCCAGGCGAGACCGACGTGAGCGAGGCCGATGAGTACGCGCCCAAGGGCCGCAGCTCGAAGTCCCGCTCCTTGCGGACAACCAGGACCACAGTGGTGCCGCCGAAGCCGCTCCAGCTCGACCCGCCGCCGACCGCGACCGCCTCGCCGTCCAGTTCGGGCTCGACCGTCCACTTCCTTTACAACGTCGGCTGGCAGGCCGCGGTCTCCGACGGGGCGTACGCGAACCTGACGATCAACAGACCGGTGCTGGCCCAGGCGGACTACCACACCCTGGCCGAGCTGGCGGTGCAGTCCGCGGACGGCACCCAGATCGTCGAGGTCGGGTGGAACGTGGACCGCGTGGTCAACGGCGACGACGACCCGCACCTGTTCGTCTACCACTGGGTCAACGGCCAGACCAGCTGCTACAACGGCTGTGGCTACGTGCAGTACAGCAACACCATCACGCCGGGCGACACGCTGACCGTCGACATCCAGAAGAAGTTCGGCATCCAGTTCTACGGCGGCGCCTGGTGGATCGCCTACGACACCGAGTGGGTCGGCTACTTCCCGGCCAACCTCTGGACCGTCGACTTCGCCAAGACCGGCATGGTCCAGATCTTCGGCGAGGTGGCCGCGTCCTCCGCCCAGCCGTGCACCCAGATGGGCAACGGTCTGGCCGGCTTGGAGACCACGGCGGCCCGGATCGGCAGCGTGGCCTACATCAACGGCCCGACCCCTGACGTGGCGGTGCGCAGCACCAGCAACCTCTATCAGGTGTCCAGGCAGAGCGCCCGGACGTTCCGCTACGGCGGGGCCGGCGCCTGCTGATCTCCCGTACCTCGCAAGGTTGATGCCCGGTCCCCCAAAGGGGCCGGGCATCGACGTTTTCCGGTTTCCTGCCCCCACCGTGAACCGGATCGCGTGTGACGATGTACATCCGGGTGGCCGGGCGGAACCCGAGGGGAGCTGGCGCCGATGAAGCGACGGGTGAGCCCCGACGAGCAACTGATGACCGCGCTCTACACGGAGCACTACGCAGTGCTCATCAATTTTGTCTCGCGATACGTCTCCGATCGGCACAAAGCCGAGGACATGGTCCAGGAGACGCTGTTACGGGCGTGGAAGCACATCGACCGGCTCGACCCGGAACCCGGGCGGACCAGGTCGTACCTGCTCACCATCGCGCGCAACGTGGTGACCAACGCGTGGCGGGCGGAACAGCGCCGGCCCAAGTTGGTTTCTGACGAGACAGCGGTCAACTCCGTGCCGTCGGCAGACAATGTAGATCAAATGGTGGAGGGCTGGCTGGTCGCGGAAGCGCTGGAACGGCTCTCCCCGGAGCATCGGGCGGTGATTCAGGCCATGTATTACGAGGGGCAGAGCGTGGCCGACGCGGCGCGGAAACTGTCGGTGCCGGAGGGCACGGTCAAGTCCCGCGCTTACTACGCGGTACGTGCGCTCCGCACCGTCTTCGAGGAGATGGGGATGCTGCGATGAGCGGGCACAGCCCCATCCGCGACATCGGTCGGGCGGGGGTGCGGCATGAGTGACCTCGACGAGCACGACAGCCTGCACCGGCTGCTCGGCGGCTACCTGCTCGGTGGCCTGGACGAGACGGACACCGACCGGCTCGACGCGCACCTGCACGACTGCGCCGACTGCCGGGCCGAGCTGGATCGGCTGGCACCGGTGCCGGAGATGCTGCAACACCTGCCGGATGCCCGGCACACCGGTGGTGGCCTGCCACCGCTCACCGTCGCGCCGACCGCGCGACCCACCTCGCAGAACGTCGAGAACCTGCTCAGCCGGATGCGGGCGGAGAAGACCCGGGAGACCCGGGTGTCGCGGACCCGATGGCTGGTCGCCGCGTCGGTGGCGGTGATCGCGGCCGGCGCGATCGGCTACGGCATCGTCTCCACCAGTCAGGGGACACCGAACCCGCCGACGGCACAGCAGAGCACCCAGCTGATCACCGCGGACTTCCAGGCCGCGGCCGGCAGCGGGATGGGCGGCCAGGCGGTGCTCACCCCGAAGGCCTGGGGTGTGGAGATCGGGCTGAACATGACGAAGATGGAGGGCAAGGCGCCCTTCTTCTGCATGGTCAAACGCAACGACGGCACCATGGAACAGGCCGCGGCCTGGGGCGAGACGGCCGAGCACAACGCGAAGGTGAGCGGCGCCAGCTCGATCAAGGCGACCGACGTGCAATCCATCGTGATCACGGACAGCGGCGGAAAAGTACTGGGCACCGCGACCGTTGCCTGAGCAGAATCGGGGGCATGTCGATCTCCCTTCGGATGCCCCCGAAACTGCGTACCGGTGACCGCGTTGCCGTACTCTCTCCGGCCTTCGCCGCTCCCGCACTGTTCCCGGAGCGGCACGAGCAGGCGCTGCGCCGGGTGCGCGAGGTGCTCGGGCTGGAGCCGGTGGAGTTCCCGACCACTCGGCAACTCGGTGCGTCCGCGGCCGATCGTGCCGCCGACCTGACCGCGGCGTGGGCCGACCCGTCGATCCGCGCGGTGTTCGCCACCATCGGCGGCTACGACCAGATCACCGTGCTGCCGCACCTCGACCCCGCGGTGTTCCGCGCCGACCCGAAGCCGTTCTTCGGGTTCTCGGACAACACCAGCCTGCTCAACTGGCTCTGGTGTCACGGCCTCGCCGGCTTCCACGGCGGGTCGACGATGATGCACGTGGCGCGCGGAGCCGGGATCCAGCCGGTGCACCTGGCCTCGCTGCGCGCCGCGCTCTTCGACGGCGGGGACCTGGCGATCGAGCCGGTCGCCGAGTTCAGCGAGGAGGAGCTGGACTGGGCCGGCGAGGGCTCGCTGACCGACGTGCCGGCACCGGTGCCCAGCCCCGGCTGGACGTGGCACCGGCCGGACCGGGTGGTGACCGGTCCGACCTGGGGCGGTTGCCTGGAGGTCGTGCACTCGCAGCTGGCGGCGGACCGGTGGATCCGGCCGGTCGACGAGTACGCCGGGAGCGTGCTGCTGCTGGAGACGTCCGAGGAGATGCCGGCGGCCGGGAAGGTCTTCCGGATCCTGCGCGACTTCGGGGAGCGCGGGCTGCTGCGCCAGTTCCCGGCGGTGCTGGTCGCCACCGCGAAGGCCACCGTCTTCACCGATCCGCGCCCGGTCGCCGAGCGGCAGCGGTACCGCGACGAGCAGCGGGAGGCGGTGCTGCGGGCGTTCGCCGACTACCACCCCGAGGCGATGATCGTTTTCGGGGTGGACTTCGGGCACACCGATCCGCAGTGGGTGCTTCCCTACGGCGGGCAGGTCACCGTGGACGGGCCGGCTCGGACGGTGACGGCGCACTTCTAGCCGGTGTGCAGGCCGGGTCGCAGAACGAGTGGTTCGGGGTCGGCTTGGTGAGGCGGGCCGGGATGGTCAGATACGCGGTCACCGAGCCGGCCACCATCAGCCCGGCGCAGATCAGCATGGCGTGCTGGTACACCGGGTGGAGCTGGGCGGATTCGGTCAGGGACCCCGAGCCGAGCCCGGCCAGCAGCGGCAGTACCGCGACCGAGAGCAGGCCGGCCGCCCGGGCCACCGCGTTGTTGACGCCGGAGGCGATGCCGGCCCGGGAGTCCTCCAGGGCGCCCAGCGCGGTGGCGGTCAGCGGGGCGACCAGCAGGGCCAGGCCCAGGCCGAAGAGCACGACGGCGGGCAGCACCCGGGTGAGATAGGGCGCGTTCGGGCCGATCGTGGACATCAGCGCCAGGGCTGCGGCGCAGAGCAGTGGGCCGGCGGTCATCGGGATGCGCGGGCCGATCCGCTGGCCGAGCGCGCCGCCCCGGGCCGAGAGCAACAGCATGATCACCGTGATCGGGAGCATGGACAGGCCCGCGGCCAGCACCGGATAGCCCGCCACCACCTGCAGGTTCACCACGACCAGGAAGAACACACCGCCGTTGGCGGCGTAGACCAGGAAGGTCACCAGGTTGGCGCCGGTGAAGGCGCGGTTGCGGAAGATCGACGGCGGGACCATCGGGTACGGCGAGCGGCGTTCGACGATCACGAACGCGGTCAGCCCGAGCACGCCGACGACCAGCGGGATCAGGACCACCGGGTGGCTCGCGCCGTGTGCCGGCCAGGCGGTGAATCCGTAGGTCAGGCCGCCCAGCCCGGCCGCGCCGGTGACCAGCCCGAGCACGTCGAAGCGCCGGGCCGCCGCGGGGTCGCGGGACTCCGGCACGTGCCGTGCGGCGACCCAGAGGACAAGCGCCGCGACCGGCACGTTGATCAGGAAGAGGAACCTCCAGCTGCCGAACTCCAGCAGCCAGCCGCCGAGGAACGGCCCGAGCGCGCCGCCGATGCCGCCCAGCCCGGACCACGCGCCGATCGCCCGGGCCCGGTCGCCGGGCGCGAACGAGGCCTCGAGGATGGCGAGTGCACCCGGGGTGAGCAACGCGCCGCCGATGCCCTGCAGGACCCGTGCCGCGACGAGCATCTCGACGTTCGGGGCCAGGCCGCAGAGCAGGGACGCGACGGCGAACCAGGCGACGCCCGCCATGAACACCCGCTTGCGGCCGAACCGGTCGCCGAGCGAGCCGCCGACCAGGATCAGCGAGGCGAGCGAGAGCGCGTAACCGTTGATCGTCCATTGCAGACCGGCCGCCGAGGCGTCCAGGTCGCGGCCGAGCTCGGGCAGCGCGAGGTTGACCACGGTGGCGTCGATGAAGGCCAGGCTGGACCCGAGCACGGTAGCCAGCAAGACCCAGCGTCCAGCGGCAGTGCCGTACCGAACCGGTTCCATGCGGTGACCCTACGCCGGGGGCGGGCCGGCGCGGGTGTCACGCGATGTGCCGCACGGTGATCTCTTGGCGGCGGGTGACCGGGGTGGGCTGCGGCAGCGAGTGCCGGGCGGCGGCCAGGGCGGCCCGGGACGCGGCGGCCGAGCGGATCGCCCCGGCGGCCGACCGGTGCAGCAGGTCGCCGAGCCGGGTCATCAGCTCGTCCCGGGCGAACGGTTTGGCCAGGTAGTCGTCCGCTCCGGCGTGCAGGGCGGCGGTCATCCGGTCGTGGTGCACGTCCGCGCTGATCACCATGATCGGCAGCGTTTCCAGGGTCGGGTCGCTGCGGATCCGGCGGCACAGGTCGAGACCGGTGTCACCCGGCATCCGGATGTCCAGCAGCGCGGCGTCGATACCGCCTTTGGCCAGCACGTCCAGGGCGCCGGGGGCGTCGGGGGCGGTCACCACGGCGTACCCTCGCCGGCTCAGGGCGATGGCGAGCAGGTCGCGGTGGTCGGCCTCGTCGTCGGCGATCAGGACTGTGAACACGTGGACCTCCAGGACGGCGACAACGTGCCTATCCCTGTTCGGCAACTCGGTAGCACCCCTGAGGGCCTAGTGGGTTGAATCGTCGGATGATCAGAGCAGCGCGGGAAGCGGACATTCCGGAATTGCGGCGGATCGAGGTCGAAGCTGGACGGATGTTCGCGGCGGTGGGGATGGACGCGGTCGCCCGCGATGAACCGTTTCCCGCGGCTGAGCTGCTCGAATACCAGCGGGACGGGCGCGCCTGGGTGGTGGTGGACGCGGCGGACCGGCCGGTGGCGTACGCGATAGCACTGTGGGTCGACGGCCTCGCGCATCTCGAACAGGTCTCCGTGCACCCGGACCACGCCGGCCGAAGGCTCGGCGCGAGTCTCGTCGAGCAGGTCGCCGCGTGGGCCCGGGAGAACGGCTCGCCGACGCTCTCCCTGACCACGTTCACCGAGGTGCCGTGGAACGGTCCGTACTACCGGAAACTCGGCTTCCACCCGGTGTCCGACAGTGATCTGTCACCGGGTCTGCGGGCGATCCGCGCCGAGGAAGCCGCACACGGTCTCGACGAGTGGCCACGCCTGGTCATGCGCCGAGTGCTGTGAGCAAGCCTAAGGTGGTGGAATGCGTTCTGCCGTCTTTCACGAGCCCGGTCCCGCCTCCGACGTCCTGGAATTCGCCGAGCGCGGGCTGCCGCTCGCCGGCGCCGGGGAGGTGCGGGTCCGGATCGTGCTGTCGGCGGTGAACCCGACCGATACCGGCACTCGAGCCGGTCGCGGCGTGCCGGACGGGGTGGGCCCACCCCGGGTGCCGAACCAGGACGGCGCGGGCGTGGTCGACGCGCTCGGTGAGGGCGTCACCGATTTTGAGGCGGGCGACCGGGTCTGGGTGTGGGACGCCGGTTACGGCCGCGCGGACGGCACCGCCCAGGAATACGTGGTGCTCCCCCGCCGCCAGGTGGTCCGGATGTACGACAACGTCCCGTTCGAGGTCGGCGCGGACCTGGGCATCCCGGCGCTGACCGCGCACCGGTGCCTGACCCTGGCCGGCGGCGGCCCGGCCCGGCTGGCGCCCGGCGCGCTGACCGGCCGGACGGTGCTCGTCGCGGGTGGCGCGGGCGCGGTCGGCAACGCCGCGATCCAGCTGGCCAAGTGGGCCGGCGCGACCGTGCTGACCACGGTGAGCAGCAAGGCCAAGGCGGCGCTGGCGGCCGCGGCCGGCGCGGACGCGGTGATCAATTACCGCGAGGAGGACGTGGCCGCCCGGATCCGCGAGCTGAGCCCGACCGGGCCGCACCTGATCGTCGAGGTCAACACCGAGAACATCGGCCTGGACCTGGAGGTGATCGCGCCGGGTGGCCACATCGCGATCTACGTGGGCGGCAAGCTCAGCGTGCCGAGCTTCCCGGCGATGCTGAAGAACGCCACCCTGGCGTTCGTGCTGACCTACACGACCACGCCGGCCGAGAAGGACGACGCGGTGGCCGCGGTCGCCGAGGCGGTGAACGCGGGCGCGTTCCGGGTCGGCGAGGAGCACGGCCTGCCGATCATCCGGTTCCCGTTCGACCAGGTCGCCGAGGCGCACGAGGCGGTCGAGAAGAACGTCGTGGGCAAGGTCGTCATCGACGTGTCGTCGCTGCGCTGAGCAGCGCGCCGGCCACCCGTTCCACTCCGCGGCCGTCCACCGCGGACCAGCCGGCGGCGGCCAGCGCGGTGCGTCGCGCCGGGTCGGTGAGCAGGTCGCGCAGCAGGCCGGCGGCGTTGTCGTCGAAGGCGCCGAGCCGGCCCAGCCCGGCGGCGTACCCGCGGGCGATGGCCCGGTCGTACCCGAGGATCTGGTTGTCGACCACCCAGACCAGCGCGGCGGCCCGGCCCAGGCAGAGCAACTCCCAGGTCGAGGTGCCGCTGGCGCTGACCACCAGGTCGGCGCCGGCCAGCAGCTTGGGCAGGTGGTCGGTGGGCGCGATGATCTCGAACCGCTGTCCGGGGCCGGGTTCGACCGCGAGCAGTTCGGCGCGCAATCCGTCGTCGGCCGCCACGACCGTGGCGTCGAAGGACACGCCGGCGTCCGCGAGCAGCCGCGCGACCTGCGGCGCGGCACGATAGGCGTCGGTTCCACCGAAAAAAGCGACAACCTTGGGGGTACGCAGGGTCTGATGCACCGGCGCCGTCACCGGCCGCAGCTGGCGCACCGCCGAGCGCAGCAGCGCGTAGTCCAGCCCGGTCAGCCGCAGCCCGGCGTCGACCGTCAGCGCGGTGTCCAGGTTCTGGTCCACGTAGATGTCGGCGCTCTGCCCGCGCGTTTCACCGTCCACGATGGCCAGCACCGGGACGCCGGCCGCGCGGACCGCGACGGTGTGCTGCGGCGGCAGCACGTAGGAGTCCACCACCAGCGCGTCAAGGCCCAGCCGGCGCACCGCGGCGACCAGCCCGACCTCGTCGAACGGCGCCGGGTGCCAGGGCAGCCCGCGCTGCTCCAGCTGCGCCTCGGCCCAGGTCACGCCGCCCAGGTCGCTGAGAAAGTGCACGTCGGCGCCGCGCGCGGTGAGCTCCTCGGCCAGCGCGACGCACCGGACGAGATGCCCGACGCCGGTCCGCGCCCCGGCATCACACCGAATCCCGATAACTGTCACGCTGAGCCTGCTGCGGCATGCTCTTCTGGCCCTCGCCTGCGGCGTTTGTCGGCCGGTCGCGGTGGCTGCCGCTCGGTGCAGTCGATCATGCCTGAGACAGCTCCTTCTGGTTCACGTGTGAATTCAACTCCACCAGCTCCGGGTGCTCGGCGAGCCAGTCGGCGATGCCCTCGACGCTGATCGGGATGTCGCCGAAGCGGTCGACGATCGCCTCGATGAGCTTCCAATCGTCCTCGGTGTCCAGGGTCAGCCGCAGGTGCGACCGGTCCGGCAGCACGGTCACCCCGATCAGGTCGAACTCGTCCGGGTTCGAGTAGATGTACGACGTCACGTGCGTCCGGTGGTGCTCGGTGGCCCGCTCGTCGATGGCCCGCAGCGTCGCGGCCCGGACCACCTCGACGTCCAGCCCGCGCGGCAGCGTCCGGGTGATCGACGTGGTCAGGTAGTCCACGCCGGACGCCTCGAAGATCCGCGCCACCCGTCGGACCAGCGCGGGGTCGAGCAGCGGGCAGTCCGCGGTGAACCGCAGCACGGTGTCCGCGTCCCGCCCTTCCAGCACGCCGAGGAACCGGGTCAGCACGTCGTCCACCGGCCCGCGGTAACAGGCCACCCCGATCCGGGCGCACTCCGCCTCGACCGCGTCGTCGGCGGCCTCGGTGGTGGTCGCCACGACCAGGTCGTCGAGGACACCGCTGGCCCGGGCGGCGCGGACCACCCGGTGCAGCACGGAGCGGTCGCCGAGCCGGCGCAGAACCTTGCCGGGGAGCCGGGTGGAGCCCATCCGGGCCTGAATGATGCCGAGGGTGGTCACGGTGCGTCCTCAGTTCCGTTGCGAAGTCGTTTGCGGGCCTTACGTGCCAGGGCCAGGCCGACCTTGGCGGCGCGGTAGCCGAGGCCACCGCTGAACGCGGCGATCTGCATCCGGGCGCGGCCCAGGTCGGCGTCCCGCTTGGCGAGTTCGTGCTCGAAGAACCCGCTGCGGGCCTCGGCGTCGTCGAGTCGCCGGCGCAGCGCCCGGAGCTGTTCCTCGTGTTCGCGCAGGCCGTCCGCCGTGGGTTCGGCCGCGTCCGGACCGGCCGGTTCCGGCACCTCGTCCCGGCCGGCCGCGCCGGCCAGCACCGCGGTCAGCCGGGTCACCTCGGTGACCGCCTGCCACGGGTGGGTGTAACCGCCGGTGGCCAGGATCCGGGCGAACCGGGTCAGCGCGTCCGGGCAGTCCGGTGCGCCCGGGTCGAGCAGCGCGAACCGGTCCCCGTCCACCAGCACGTTGCCGGCCGCGGCCGACGGCAGCGCGACCATCCAGCCGGTGAGCAGCCGGCGCAGTTCCGGAAGTTCGTGCCGCAGCGCCGCGGTGAGCAGCAGCTCCTCCAGCAGCCGGCCGGGTGGCAGCGGCTGGTCGGGCGGTGCGGGCCGGTCGTCCAGGACCCGGACGGTGCGCCGCAGCCAGGCCCCGTCCGGCGTGCTGACCAGCTCGGCCACCGCCCGCTCGCCGGCGTGCAGCACTGCGGGCAGGGTGACCGATCCGGTGCCGGCCGGTGCGCGGTGGGCGACGGCCAGCCAGGCGGGTGCCAGCTCGGCGCCGAGGCCGCGACGCACTGCCGCACCGGCGAGCCGGCGCGGGTCGCTGAGGACCCGATCGCTGGCGTACGCGCCGGCCACCGCACCGGCGGCCAGGGCACCGAGTGCGTCCACCGGTCCGTACCGAAGGGTTTCCGGGGTGACCAGCAGGGTCGGGCGGCCCGGCAGCGGCCAGGCGGCCGCGAGTCCGGCGACCGGCAGGCCTTCGGCGCCCAGCGCGGCGGCCAGCCGGTCCGGTCGTCCCGGCGCGTCGCCGAACTCGCCGAGCGGACGCCAGGCGTCGCCGGTCCGGGCCGCGGTGGGTGTGCCCGGGTCGACCAGCCGGTGCACGCCCAGCTCGTTCTCCACGGTGAGCAGCAGCGTGCCGCCCGGCCGCAGGACACGTTTGAGGGCGCGGACCGCGTCCAGCCAGTCGAGCTGCGGTCCCTCCGGCGAGCAGAGCCGGGTGGTGCCGTCCAGGGCGAGGACCGCGTCGTACCGGTCGGTGTCGGTGATTTTGGGCAGCGTGCCGCAGAGGATCCGGACGCCGGTGACGGCGCGGTGCTCCTGGGCCAGGGCGTCCGGATGTGATCGGAGCAGGCAGGTCACCTCGCGGCCGGGTGCCAGGGCGGCGACCAGCTCCGGGTCGTGCGGGCCGGCCAGCAGGATCCGGCTGCCGGTCGGCACCCGGCTGGCCAGATGCCGCAGCAGCGGGCCGCCGGCCGGGGGGAGTTCCTCGGCGTACTCGGGCATCTCGCCACCGATGAGCTGGATCATGCCGCCTCCCGGGCGGTGCTCGCGGCCCGGTGGGCCGCGGTCCAGCCGAGCAGCGCGCGCAGCTCGGCCGGCGAGGCCAGGTAGCCGTCGCCGAGTTCGGCCATCGCGGTGGCCCGGGCGGTCGCCGGATCCGGCGCGACGCCCTGGAGTTCCGGCCATTCGCGGCGGACCCGTTCGGCGGTCGCCAGGTCCTCCGAGGCCAGCCGCATCGGGTCGCCGTAGACGGCCGGCTCGCAGCCGGCGGCCGCGCCGTACATCACCGCGCTGCTCAGCCGGTTGGAGGCCACCCGGCGGTGACTGCGCAGCTCAGCGAGCTGGTTGTGCAGGAACCGGGGGTCGGTCTGCATCCGCATGTAACCCCGGTAGCCGTGGCAGATCACCCGGCCGGCCTGCTCGTAGAACGCCCGCACCCGGTCGTCCCGGTACTCCTGCCAGTACAGGCAGAAGGTGATCGGGCCGGCCTCGGTGGCGACGATCTCGTCGACCAGCCGCTGGTGGTCACCGGAGACGTGCTGACCCTCCCAGCCGTGGAACGGGTACCAGATGGTGCCGTCCCGCTTCGTGCTCTCGGCCGGGATGGACCGCATCAGGTAGAGGAACGGCGAGCCGATCACTGTCGCCAGTGGACGGCCCATCGACCAGGCGCGCCGCCGGGTCCGCTCGGACCAGACGAAGATCGGCAGGCCGGGCGCGTACGGCGTGCCGCCGCCCAGCCCGTCAGCCACGTTCCAGCCGTGCTGCAGATATCCGTCGATCCGGGGCGGATCCGCCGGGTCGAGCCCGCAGTACTCGGCCAGAACGTGGGCGTGGCCGTAGAAATGGTTCCCGTGGTGCACGGGTCAGCTCCCGAGGATGCCGCGCAGGGTCTCGATGACGCGATCCTGGTCGGCGTCGCTGAGGTCGACGAAGAGCGGAAGGGAGATCTCCTCGGCGTAGAAGGACTCGGCGACCGGGCACATGCCACGGCGGTACCCGAGCTCGGAGAACACCGGATGCCAGTAGACCGGGATGTAGTTGACCTGCACGCCGATCCCGGCCGCCTGCATCCGCTCGAACACCTCGCGGCGCCGGCCGTCCAGGATCCGGACCGGGTAGAGGTGCCGCATCGGGTCGACGTCGTCCGGGGTGACCGGCAGTCTCAGCCCGGGAACGCCGGCGAGCAGCTCGTCGTAACGGGCCGTGAGCTGCTGCCGCCGGGCCTTGAACGCGGCCAGCCGGCGCAGTTGGGCGCTGCCCAGCGCGCAGAGCACGTCCGGCAGGCGGTAGTTCAGCCCGAACTCGTGCACCTCGTAGAACCAGCGGCCCTCGTCCGGCCGGCGCAGCAGCTCCGGCTTCTTCACCATGCCGACGGTGCGGAAGGTGCGGACCCGGTCCAGCAGCTCCGGGCGGATCGAGGCGACCGCGCCGCCCTCGGCGGTGGTCAGGTTCTTGGTCGGGAAGAACGAGAACGTGGTCAGGTCCGCGATCGAACCGACCGGCCGGCCCCGGTAGACCGACCCGATGGCGTGCGCCGCGTCCGCGACCAGCACCGCGCCGGTCATGTCGGCGAGCTTGCGCAGCCGGTCGTAGTCGGCCGGCACGCCGGCGTAGTCCACCGCGGCGATCGCCCTGGTCCGCGCGGTGAGCGCGGCCTCGGCGGCGGCCGGGTCGAGATTCGCGGTGTCCTCGTCGACGTCCGCGAACACCACTGTCGCGCCGAGCATCGCGGCGCCGGACGCGGTGGCCACGAACGTCATCGGCGTGGTGACCACCTCGTCGCCCGGGCCGACCCCGGCCGCGGCGTACGCGGCGTGCAGCGCGGTGGTCCCGTTGGTGACCGTCACGCAGGGCGCGCCGGCCACCCGTTCCAGGTCCGCCTCGAACTCGGCGACCCGGGGGCCGGTGGTCAGCCAGTCGCTGCTCAGCGCGGCGACCACCGCGTCCACGTCGGACTGCTCGATGGACTGACGTCCGTAGGGCAGCATCAGGTCACTTCTCCGAGACGAGATCACGCATCTCGTCGACCGACAGCCACAGGTCGTTGTTGTCGGAGCGGTAGTTGAAGCCGTCGGCGACCTGCTCGCCGCCCTCGGGGGACTCGTAACCCCAGCTGGCCGCGACCGGCTGGACCACGTAGCGGTCCTTGAAGCGCAGCGTGCGGCGGCTGTCGTCGGCGGCGATCATCTCCTCGTGCAGCTTCTCGCCCGGGCGCATGCCGATCTCGTGGGTCGGCGAGCCCGGCGCGACCGCCTCGACCAGGTCGAGGATGCGCATGCTCGGGATCCGCGGCACGTACAGCTCGCCGCCGCGCATCACGTCGAACGAGCTGACCACGAACTCGACGGCCTGGTCCAGGGTGATCCAGAAGCGGGTCATCCGCTTGTCGGTGATCGGCAGGCTCTGGTTCTCGGCCGCCAGCTTGCGGAAGAACGGCACCACCGAGCCGCGGCTGCCCATCACGTTGCCGTAGCGGACCACGGCCAGCCGGGTGGGGTGGGTGGCGGCGTAGTGGTTGCCGGCGATCACGATCTTGTCGGCGGCGAGCTTGGTCGCGCCGTACAGGTTGATCGGGCTGGACGCCTTGTCGGTGGAGAGCGCGACGACCTTCTTGACCTCGGCCTGGATCGCCGCGTCGATCACGTTCTGGGTGCCGTTGATGTTCGTCGCGACGAACTCCGACGGGTTGTACTCGGCGGTGTCGACCTGCTTGAGGGCGGCGGCGTGCACCACGTGGTCGATGCCGTGCATGGCCCGGTCCAGGCGGGCGCGATCCCGGATGTCGCCGAGGAAGAACCGCAGTCGCGGGTCGGCCCCGAACATCTGCCGGACCTCGTACTGCTTCAGCTCGTCCCGGGAGAACACCACGATGCGGGCCGGGTCGAGATGGGTGAGGGCGTACTTGAGGAACGCCTTGCCGAACGATCCGGTGGCACCGGTGACAAGGATCGAGGATCCGCTGATTTCAGACACGTGTTTTCTCCGAGGTACGGGGGCGGTGAGCCGCTACGGGGCGGAAGCATAACCACGTGTCCAGGCAATTCCGCGAGTCGTGCACAACAGCCAATGGCAATTCATTTTCAGTTCAACCGGCATTGGTCGAAGCGACTGCGCGCCTACGGGAAGGTGGACTCCTCCACCCACCACCCCTGGGAGTAACACCGTGACTGAGCTGCACAGACTGCGCGACGCGTTCCGAACCGCGCTGGACCTTCCGGCGGACGCGCCCGTGGATGACCTGCGCTACCAGGACAATGAGAAGTGGGACTCCCTGGCGCACATGTCCCTTGTCGCGACGATCGAAGATGAATTCTCGGTAATGATCGATACGGACGACGTCATCAATATGTCCAGCTTTACCGAGGCCGTGCGAATCCTTGGTAAATACGGAGTGGACGTCAAGTGAGCGTCGCCCTGATCACCGGGGCGTCGCGCGGAATCGGCCGGGCTGCCGCACACCGCCTCGCCGAGCAGGGGTACGACCTGATCCTGCACGGGCACGGCGCTGCCGGAGTCGCCGAGACCGCCGAGTCCCTGGCCGGCAAGTACGGCGTGACCGTCGTCGCCGGCTCCGGTGACATCGCCGACCCGCAGACCAGCAAGGCGCTGGTCCGGCTCGCGTTCGAGAACTTCAAACGGCTGGACGCGCTGGTCGTCAACGCCGGCACGCACGCGGCCGGGATGCTCGGCATGACCGGCGACGACGTGATCGCGCGGCTGTTCGCGGTGAACGCGGCCGGTGCGGCGTACACCCTGCAGAACGCGGTGCGGCTGCTTGCGCGCGGGGAGAACCCGGCCGTGGTGCTGACCGCCTCGGTCACCGGCACGCAGGGCGCCGCCGGTCAGGCCGTCTACGCCGCGTCGAAAGCCGCGGTGGAGGGGCTGACCCGGTCGGCCGCCAAGGAACTCGGCCCGCGCGGGATCCGGGTCAACGCAGTCGCGCCCGGCTTCATCGCCACCGACATGCTGGACAGCCTGGACGAGGCCGGTCGCGCCGCCCGGATCGCGGACACCGCGCTGGGCCGGCTCGGCACCGCCGAGGACGTGGCCGACGTGATCACCTTCTTGCTCTCCACCCAGGCGCGGTTCGTGACCGGCCAGATCGTCGGGGTCGACGGAGGACTGACGCTGTGAACCTGCTCCACCCGGACGCCCGCGTGATCGACGCCGGGACCGGCGAGGAACTCACCGCCGAGCTGATCGACGCGGCCGCGGGCGAGCTGGCCGGTGAACGGCTGCTCTTCCTGCCGATGTCGTCCACTGTCGGATCGGTGGCGCGGTACCTCGCGGCGCTGCGGCTGGACGTACCGGTCGTGCTGCTCGACCCGGACGCCGACCACACCGAGCTGATCGCGCGCTACACCACCGACGAGGTGCACCCGGATCTCGCGCTGCTGCTGACCACCAGCGGGTCGACCGGCAGCCCCAAGCTGGTCCGGTTGTCCCGGGCGGCCGTGCTGGCCAACGCCGAGCAGGTGGCCGAGAGCCTCGGCGTGACCGGCGACGACGTGGCGATCACCACGCTGCCGCTGTTCTATTCGTACGGCATGTCGGTGCTGCACTCGCACCTGCTGCGCGGGGCGACGGTGGTGCTCGAGCGGACCGGGATCATGCAGCGGGACTTCTGGGCGGCGGTGAACGAGCACCGGGTCACCTCGATGGCGTTTGTGCCGTACCAGTTCGAGATGCTGCGGCGACTGCGCTTCGACCCGACGAAATACCCCTCTTTGCGTACGATCACGCAAGCCGGCGGCCGGTTGCGGACCGACCTCGTCGCCGAATTCGCGGCCCGGTTGGACGCCGCAGGCGGCCGGATGTTCGTGATGTACGGACAGACCGAGGCCGCGCCCCGGATGGCCACCCTGCCACCGGAACAGATCACCGCGAAGCTCGGTTCGGTCGGCCTGCCGATGCCCGGCGCCACCTTCACCATCGAGGACGACGAGGTCGTCTACCGCGGCCCGAACGTGATGATGGGTTACGCCGAGACCGCCGCTGACCTGGTCAAGGGCGACGATCAGGGCGGCGTGCTGCGCACCGGTGACCTGGGCCGGCTCGACGAGGACGGGTTCCTGTTCCTCACCGGGCGGCTCAAGCGGATGGGCAAGGTGTTCGGCGTCCGGATCAACCTGGACGACGTGGAGCGCGAGTTCCCGGTGACCGCGGTGGCCGGCGACGACAAGCTGCACGTCTTCGCCGAGGGGATCGGTGCGGACGAGGCCCGCGCACTGCGTACGAAGATCGCCGAGTGGCTGGGCAGTCACTTCACCGGGATCGACGTGCGCGTCATCGAGGCGCTGCCGCTGCTGCCCAACGGCAAGACCGACTATCGCGCCCTGGAGGCGTCGCTGTGAGTGTCTTCACCCTCGCTCAGAAGGACAAGGAAGCCGCGCTGGTGCCGCAGCTCGCCGCTCTGACCGAGTTCCATCGCGCGCACTGCGAGCCCTACGACCGGATCCTCAGCGCTTCCGGCTTCACCGCCGCTTCGGAGATCTCCGACTTGCCGTGGTTGCCGGTCCGGCTCTTCAAGACGCTGGAGCTCAAGAGCATCCCGGACGACGAGGTCTTCAAGATCCTGACGTCCAGCGGCACCACCGGCGACGTCAGCAAGATCTACCTGGACAAGGCGGCCGCGGCCGAACAGCAGCGCCGTCTGGCCGCCACCGTGCAGACCGTGCTCGGCCCGAAACGGCTGCCGATGCTGCTCGTCGACACGAAGGCGATGCTCAAGGACCGCCGCTCGTTCAGCGCCCGGGGCGCCGGCGTGCTCGGCATGTCGACGTTCGGCCGCGATCACGTCTGGGCGCTCGACCTGGACGGTCAGGTCGACCTGCAGGCGATCCGGGACTTCCTGACCAAGCACGGCGACGCGCCGTTCCTGATCTTCGGGTTCACCTTCCTGGTCTGGCTGCACCTCTACGAGGTGGCCCGGGACCACGGACTCGACCTGAGCAACGGCATCCTGATCCACTCCGGTGGCTGGAAGAAGCTCGTCGACCAGGCGGTCTCCCCGGACGAGTTCCGCAAGCGGCTGGCCGGGGTCGGGCTGACCCGGATCCACAACTACTACGGCATGGTCGAGCAGATCGGCACGATCTTCCTGGAGGGCCCGGATGGCGGCGCGCTGTACTGCCCGGACTTCGCGGACGTGGTGGTCCGTGACCCGGAGACGTGGGCGGAGCTCCCGCCCGGGAAACCGGGTCTCCTCGAGGTGGTGAGCACGCTGCCCACCTCGTACCCGGGGCACGTGCTGCTCACCGAGGATCTCGGCGTGGTGCACGGCATCGACGACGGCGCGTGGCCGGGCAAGCGTTTCTCGGTGCTGGGGCGGCTGCCCCGGGCCGAGGCGCGCGGCTGCTCGGACACCTATAAAGAGGCTGCGGCATGACCGCCTGCACCGAGCGGCACAACCCGGCGCCGAACAGCGGCCTCGCAGGCGAGGGCCAGAAGGGCATGCCCCAGTGAACTCAGTGACCATGCAGTTCCGGTTCGGGGTCGAGGGTGACCTGACCGCGCCGTCCGAGGATCGGCTGGCCGTCGGCGACGAGCGGGTCCTCGACTTCCTCGCGAAGCTGGCCCGCAAGCTGCTCACCCCGGCGCTCGCCCGGCGGCACCCGGAGCTGGGCTCGCTCGGCTTCTTCCTGCGCCCGGCCGAGCTGCGCCGGGCGGTGGCGAAGATGGAACGCGACGACGCGCTGGTCTTCCCGCGCGGCAACGTCTTCCACCTGCCACCGGCCAACGTGGACACCATCTTCGTCTACTCCTGGGCGCTCTCCGCGCTGGCCGGCAACCACAACGTGGTCCGGATCTCCAGCCGGGCGGCCGGCGCGGCCGAGGCGATCTTCGAGGCGCTGAACGAGGTGGACGCCGACCCGGTGATCGCCCGTACCCAGCGGATGGTCACCTACGGCCGGGACGACGCGATCACCGGCGCGCTCAGCCGCTGGTGCGACCTGCGGGTGATCTGGGGTGGCGACGCCGCGGTCGACGCGATCCGCAAGCACCCGCTGCGGCCGTCCGGCCGGGACCTGACCTTCCCGGACCGGACGTCCTGGGCGGTGCTCTCGATGCCCGGCTGGCGGGCCGCCGACCCGGCCGCTCGCAAGGCCGCCGTGGTCGGGTTCGCCAACGACGCGTACTGGTTCGACCAGGCCGCCTGCTCCTCGCCGCGGACCGTGTTCCTGATCGGTGACGGCGACCCCGCGGACGTCCGGACGGAGTTCCTCGACCTGCTGCTGACCGTCGTCGACCAGCGCGGCTGGACGGTGGACGCGGCGATGGCGGTGGAGAAGCGGGTCAACGCGTACGGGCTGGCGGCGACCGGCGCGGCGACCGCCGTGGAGTTCCCGGACAACCGGATCACCGCGCTCACCCTGACCGGAAGCGATCAGGTGCCACGGCGGTGGATCGGCGCCGGCGCCTTCCCGTTCGCCCAGGTCGGCTCGCTGACCGAGCTGGTGCCGGCGATGACCCGGCAGGACCAGACGGTGAGCCACTTCGGGTTCACCCCGGCCGAGCTGCGCGCGTTCGCGATCGCGCTGGGCGGCCGCGGGGTGGACCGGATCGTGCCGTTCGGCTCGGCGCTGACCTTCGGCGCCGTCTGGGACGGGTACGACCTGCCCGCCGAGTTCACCCGCCTGACCACTGTGACGACCTGACCAAGGGACATGACGACTACAACGGGGGAAAAGCAGGAAGTCGAGGTCGCGGCGCCGCCGGTGCGCCGCGACCTTCGTGTGCCGTGGTCACTGCTGCCGTGGGTGTTCCCGGTGCTGGCCGCGCTCTACGCGCTGCACGCCAGCGGCACGCCGGACCGGGAGATCGTGCTTTACGGCGCGTACTTCCTGCTGGTCGTGGTGCTGCCGGGGACGCTGGTGTTCCGGGCGCTGTTCGGCAGCCGCGGCAACTGGCCGGAGGATCTCGGACTGGGCGCGGCCACCGGGCTGGTGGTGACGCTGGCCGGCTGGGCGCTGGGCGCCGCGCTGAACCTGCAGGACTACCTGATCGCCTGGCCGCTGCTGGTCGTGCTGCCGTTCGCGGTGGTGCCCCGGCTGTGGCGGCACTGGCGGTGCGGGCCGGGGGAGCGGCTGCCGCTGCGCTGGTCGTGGGCGATGGCGGCGGTGCTGGTGGGTGTCGCCGGATGGGCCGCGACGGCCTTCCAGACCCCGCTGCCGCCGGTCACCCTGGAGTACTACCCGGACCTGTACTACCACCTGGCACTGGTGCACGAGATGATGCGCTCGATGCCGTTCCAGGTGCCCCAGCTGGCCGGGGACCCGCTGCGCTACCACTACCTCTCGGACGCCGACATCGCCACCGCGAGCATGGTCACCGGCATCGCGCCGACCACGGTGCTGCTGCGGCTCTGGCTGATTCCGATCGTCTCGGTCGCGGTCTTCGTGTTCGCCGTGCTGGCCCGGAACCTGACCGGCCGCTGGTGGGCCGGACCGCTGGCCGCCGCGGGCGCGTTCCTCGGCCAGGCGATGTCGCTGGGCTCGGCGGTGCCGACCTTCTTCGCCACCGCGCCGGTCACCGTGAACAGCCCCTCGCAGACCTTCGCGATGCCGCTCATCGGCCTGTTCGCGGTGCTCGCGACGGACCGGCTGCGCGGGCGAGGGCTCGGCTGGGGCTGGGCGTTCCTGCCGCTGCTCGCGGTGGCCTGCGCGGGCGCCAAGTCCAGCGTGCTGCCGCCGCTCGCGGCCGGGCTGGCGCTCAGCGGGTTCGTCACCCTCTGCCGCCGGAAACTGCCCTGGGCGGCGGCCGGTCTGCTGGCCGCGGCCGGGTTCGGGATGGCGGTCGGGCTCAAACTCTTCGCCGGCGGTGGTGCCGGAGTGCTGGAACCGCAGGCGCTCAGCGTGCTGGGCTGGCTCGAGCCGTACCGGGACACGCTCGGGGTGGCCGACGGGGTGGTCCGCAACGGGTGGGTGCCGCTCGGGGTGGGGAACGCCGACGTGGCCGGCCGGTGGTTCGTCGCGTGGGTGGTGCTCTGGGCGTTGCTGCTCCAGGCTCCGCGGCTGTTCGGGCTGGTCCGGCCGCGCGGTGCGACCCGTACCGACCCGGCGTTCCCGCTGATCGCGGGGATCGTGCTGGCCGGCACGGGTGCGGCGTGGGTGATGTGGCACCCGTCGGCGAGCAACCTCTACTTCTTCGCGGCGGCCCAGCCGTTCGGGGCCGCGCTGATCGTCTGGGCGCTGGCCGACCGGGTACGCGGCTGGCGGGTGCCGGTGGCCGGGCTGGTCGCCGGTGCGCTCTGCGAGCTGCTGCTGCCGTCGGTGAGCGCGCCGGTGCGGGAAACGGTCGGTAACTGGGCTTGGACGCTGGGCGTACCGATGATGCGTGCCGCAGCGGTGACCGCCACAGCGATCTTGCTGGTCGTCCTGATCTGGCGCCGGCGCGGTGCGCGAGCCGTGCCGGCCGCCCTGCTCGCGGCGATGATCGGCGCCTCGTTGGCCGGCGGCATCGGCTGGACCGTCGAGACCGTCGCCGACCCGCCGGTCAAGCCGCCGAACCCGCGGGTGGTGGTGCGCGCGGCCGAGATGTCCGCGGCGTTCTGGCTGGACGAGCACGCCGGCCGGGACGACGTGGTGGCGACGAACGTGCACTGCATGCCGATGCGGGTCAGGGTCTGCAACGCCCGCGCGTTCTGGGTGGCCGGGCTGGGCGGGCGGCGCACCCTCGTGGAGAGCTGGGCGTACAGCGACAAGACGGTGGCGGACAACGGGAAGAACGGGCTCAAGTACTTCTACCAACCGGCACCGGAACCCGGCGTCTACCAGCTCAACCAGCGGGTCTTCACGCAAGCCGACCCGGCCGACCTGAGCCGGCTGCGCGACGAATACGGGGTGCGCTGGCTCTTCGCCGACACCCGGGCCGGTGTGGTCTCCCCGGCGCTGCCGGCCGTCGCGGACTTGCGCTATTCCCAGGGCCCGGTGACCGTGTACGAGTTGAGGTAGGGCTAGCCCTACCGTCGAGATGGTGGCCCGCAGGGTCGAACGGAGGGGCTCCGGTGTCTAGCGTCGAAGACATGACAACGACGTACGCCGGAGTCCCGGCCACCAGCACCCCCGCCCCGGCCCGGCGCCTGCTGCGTCAGCTCGGCATCGACACCCAGTATGTGCTGCTCGGCTTCCCGCTCGGGCTGATCACGCTGGTCCTCTGCGTCACCGGGTTCGCGACCGGCGTCGGCACCGCGATCGTCTGGATCGGCCTTCCGCTGCTGGCCGGCTCGCTGGCCATGTCCCGCGGCTTCGCCCACGTGGAGCGGGTGCGGATCGGCCCGGTGCTGCGCCGGAAGATCCCACATCCGCATTACCGCTCGGCCCGCTCCACCAGCTGGGTCGGCAAGATGTTCGCACCGCTCGCCGACGGACAGTCCTGGCTCGACCTGGTGCACGGCGTCTTCCGCTTCATCCCGAGCACGATCTCGTTCAGCTTCGTCCTGGTCTGGTGGGCGGTGGCCGTGGCCGGCCTCACCACCCCGTTCTACGACTGGGCGATCCCGCACCCGCCGGAAAACGTGGAGCTCCCCGAGCTGCTCGGCCTCGGTGATGCCACGATCACCCGGCTGGTGCTGAACGTGGCCATCGGCCTGTTCTTCGCGATCACCCTGTTCCCGGTGGTCCGTGGCGCCGCGTTGCTCGAGGCGCAGTTCGCCCGGGGCCTGCTCAGCGGCGTCGACGAGCTGCGCCAGCAGGTCGCCACCGCGAACGCCGCCCGCGACGTCGCCCAGGAGCAGAAGGCGGCCGCCGTCTCGGCCGAGGCGACCGCGCTGCGCAAACTGGAACGCGACATCCACGACGGCCCGCAGCAGCGGCTGGTCCGCCTCGCCATGGACCTGGGCCGGGCCGAGCAGCAGTTCAGCACCGACCCGGAAGCGGCCCGGGCCACCGTCGCCGAGGCGATCAGCCAGACCCGGGAAACCCTCGACGAGCTGCGCGCCCTGTCCCGCGGCATCGCCCCGCCGATCCTGGTCGACCGCGGGCTGCAGGCGGCGCTGACCGCACTGGCCGGCCGCTGCACCGTCCCGGTCGACCTGGACACCCCGGTGATCGGCCGGCTGGACGCGGCCGTCGAGTCCACGGCATATTTCGTGGTCGCCGAGGCCCTGACCAACGTGGCCAAGCACAGCAACGCCAGTGAGGTGCAGGTCAGCGTGGAGCGCAACGCCGTCGGCCTGCTGGTCACCGTGTCCGACGACGGGGTGGGCGGCGCGAGCCTGGCCAAGGGCCACGGGCTGGCCGGGCTGGACGACCGGGTCCGGGCCGCGGGCGGCGTCCTGGCCGTGGACAGCCCGGAGGGCCAGGGCACCCGGCTCACGGCAGCCCTCCCGCTCTAGATCACCGCCACTCCCGGCCACCCCAGCGCTCCGGCGCAGGGTGGCCGTCAGCCCGAGCCCTTTCCAGTACGCCCGTGAGCACCAGCCCCGGCCCGGCCCCGCTGCCAGCCCGCCCGGCTGGTGCTCACGGTCGTCTCAGCACTCCCGAGACAGCCGCCAGCCCCAGCCCACTCAGCGCAGCTGGTCGCGAGGGGTGTCTCGGGAGCCCGGAGCCACCCCTGAGCGCCAGCCCACTCGGCTCGACTGGTTGTGGGGGGTGTCTCGGGGGCGCGGAGGCACCCCTGAGTGCCAGCCCGCTTGGCTTGGCTGGTTGTGGGGGGTGTCTCGGGGGCGCGGAGGCACCCCTCGCGGCCAGCCGGGGGCCTCGGGCTGGTCTTGGCGGCCGTTGACGCTGGGTGGGGGGACCAGCCAGAACGCAGTGCGCGCGGCGAACGCCCGAAATGTGCAACCTCGCGTGGACCCCCCGCGCCCCACGGACCCGCACTCGACCACCCATCAGGATCAGCCATCCACCTGGTAGGACGGTCGTGATCAGCCGTAGCAACGACCGGCGCAGCGAACGGCAACCGTCACCTGCGCCGCCTGGCGACCAACCCCGGCCCTCAGGAACCGTCACGTGGCGGGCTGCGCAGGTCCCGACCCCAGCTGGCATTCACGGTCGTCTCAGCACTCCCGAGACAGCCGCCAGCGCCAGCCTGGGCCGCTCGGCTGGTGGTCACGGTGGCCTCGGTGCTTTTGAGGCAGCCGCCAGCGCCAGCTCAGGGTCTTCGACTGGGGCTGACGGCGTGAGCCGGGGACCGGGGGCTGCGGAGTGGGTGGCTGGGGCACGCGGGGGGATGACGTGGGTGCGGGGTGGGGGGAGTTGGGCGGGTGCTCTGGTCGTACCGGAAAAGGCGCGGTCTTGGGGGGAGCGGCCGTGAGTGGAAAGCGGCCTGAAATCCGATGTTGCAGTTTGCGGGCGGGCCGTAGCCTCGCCAACCATGAGGAAGATCATCAATAGCTTGCCCGCGGTTCTCGCCGCGGGTACGGCGGTACTCGTCGGGATCGCCGGGAGCGCGGTGCCCGCGGCCGCTGCCACCGGCACGCCCGGTTCGGCCGGACTCGGTGACCGGCTGTATCCGTTGCTCGGCAACGGTGGGTACGACGTGCGCAACTACTACCTGAGCCTGAAGTACCCGGCGAAGCAGCCGACCCAGACGGTCACCGGCAACGTGACGATCACGGCGACCGCGACCAAGGACCTGTCCCGGTTCGACCTCGACTTCGGTGGCAAGAGCGTCGGGGCGGTGTCGGTGAACGGCAAGGCCGCGGCGTTCCGGCGGTCCGGCGACGAGCTGGTGATCACGCCGGCGACCTACCTGCGCAAGGGCAAGACGTTCAAGGTCGTGGTCAGTGGTTTCACCGCCGCGCCGACCTCGGCCAGCGCCGGCGAGCCGGAAGGTTTTGTGGCGACCCCGGACGGCACGGTGCTCGCCGGGCAGCCCGACACCTCGCACGAGCTGTTCCCGAGCAACGATCACCCGCGGGACAAGGCGACCTACACGATCCGGCTGACCGCCCCGGCGGGCTGGATCGGGGTGGCGAACGGCAAGCGCCTCAGCCGGACCACGTCCGGCGGCTACGTCTCGACGGTCTACCGCGAGTCGAAGCCGATGGCCAGCGAGCTGGTCCAGGTCGCGGTCGGTGACTTCGTCGTGCAGAACCGCAAGGCGGTCGGCGGCGTGGCGGTGCGTGACGTGGTCCCGCGCCGGCTGGCGAAGAACCTGCTGGCCAAGGCGCAGGTGGAACGCTCGCAGATCGCCTGGATGACGAAGAAGGTCGGCGCGTACCCGTTCGAGAACTACGGGACCCTGGTCATCGACGCCGATCTCGGCTTCGCGCTGGAGACGCAAACCCTTTCCTTGTACGACACCAGCCTGTTCGCGTACCCCGCCTACATCCGCAACCCGATCATGGCGCACGAGCTGGCGCACCAGTGGTTCGGCGACAGCGTGGCACCCACGGCGTGGAGTGACGTGTGGCAGAACGAGGGCCACGCGACCTGGTACGAGCTGCTCTACGCGGCCGACACCAAGACGTTCAAGAAGTACACCGGTTTCAGCAGCCGGGAGGCGTACTTCAAGGCGGTCTACAAGCTGGGTAACCAGTGGCGTGCCCAGTACGGCCCGGTGGCCAAGCCGAAGAGCTCGAAGTCGGTGTGGGACGTCTTCAACCCGAACGTGTACGACGGTGGCGCCCTGGCCCTCTACGCGCTGCAGCAGAAGATCGGCGTCAAGAAGTTCGAGAAGGTGGAGCGCGCCTGGGTGCGCCAGTACCGCGGCAAGTCCGCCTCGACCAAGGACTTCATCGCGCTCGCGTCGAAGGTCTCCGGCCAGAACCTGCGCCCGTTCCTGAACCGCTGGCTGTACGGCAAGACCGTCCCGGCCATGCCCGGTCACAAGGACTGGAAGACCGCCTCGTCGTCGGCGGCCTCGGTCGCGTCCGCCCCGGGTGAATACCTGGTGAGCAGCCGCCCGCACCACTGAGCGCGCGGGATCTCTGACAGCATGGCGTCATGCGTGTGGTTATTGCCGACGACGCCGTGCTGTTGCGCGAGGGTCTGATCCGGCTCGTCGAAGAGAACGGTCACACGGTGGTGGCCGCTGTCGGCGACGGGCCGTCCCTCGTCCAGGCGGTCAAGGACCACCGCCCGGACGTCTCCATCGTGGACGTCCGGATGCCGCCGTCGCACACCGACGAGGGGCTGCGGGCCGCTGTCGAGGCGCGGGCCGCGGTCCCCGGCACCCCGATCCTGGTGCTGTCCCAGTACGTCGAGGTGTCGTACGCCGACGATCTGCTGGCCGACCGTCGCGGTGCGGTCGGGTACCTGCTCAAGGACCGGGTGGCGCTGGTCGCCGACTTCCTCGACGGGCTGCGCCGGGTGGCCGAGGGCGGCACCGTGCTCGACCCCGAGGTGGTCGGCCAGCTGCTGGTCCGGCGCCGCCGGGACGACCCGCTGCGCAGCCTGACCCCGCGCGAGCGGGAGGTGCTGGGCTTCATGGCCGAGGGCATGTCGAACACCGCGGTGGCCCGCAAGATGGTGGTCACCGAGGGTGCGGTGGAGAAGCACGTCCGGAACATCTTCACGAAGCTGAACCTGCACCAGGACGAGGAGCAGCACCGCCGGGTGCTGGCGGTGCTGACCTACCTGCAGACGTAGGGCTAGCCCTACCACGGTTCGGGGGTCCGCCGGATCGAGAACGATCAGCCGGATCCCTAGCGTTCTCAGGCATGGAGCACAGGGGGAAAGTCAAGGGAATCGCGGCTCGGGCCGCGCTCTGGAGCGCACGGCATCGGACGCTCGCCATCCTCGGCTGGATCGTCTTCGTCGCCGGCACCATCGTCCTCAGCGGGCAGCTCGGCACGCGCACGGCGACCTTCGCCGAGCAGGGCAACGGAGACTCCGGCCGGGCCGAGAAGACCGTCGAGGGGGCGGGCTTCCCGGAGCGTCCGGCGGGCGAGCTGGTGCTGATCCAGAACCGGGCCGGCACCGACCGGGCCGCCGCGACCGCCGAGGTCACCCGGACGCTGAAGACGGTCAGCGACGTCACCGACGTGCAACCGGCGATCCAGTCGCCGGACGGCCGGTCGACGCTGATCGCCTTCAGCATCAAGGGCGACCCGGAGACCGCGAAGGAGCGGGTCCGCCCAGCTCTCGACGCGGTCACACAAATCCAGACCAAACACCCTGATTTGTACGTTGTGGAAGCCGGCGACGCCAGCGGCGACAAACTGATCGGTGACGAGCTGGAGGCCGGGCTGTCCCGCCTCTCGATGCTCTCCATCCCGGTCACGCTCGGCATCCTGCTGGTGGCGTTCGGCGCCGTGGTGGCCGCGCTGCTGCCGGTCGGGCTGGCGGTGACCGCGGTGGTCGCGGCGATCGGGCTGATGGCGGCCGGCAGCCGGTTCGCGCCGACCGTCGACGCCACGTCCCACGTGATGCTGCTGGTCGGGCTCGCGGTCGGGGTCGACTACTGCCTGTTCTACATCCGCCGGGAACGTGACGAGCGCCGGGCCGGCGCCGATCCGGAACGCGCCCTGATGATCGCCGCGCAGACCTCCGGGCGGTCGATCTGGATCTCCGGCCTGACCGTGATCGTGGCGATGGCCGGCATGTTCCTCACCCACGACACCACGTTCGTCAGTTTCGGTCTCGGCACCATCCTGGTGGTCGCCACCGCGGTGCTCGGCTCGCTCACCGCGCTGCCGGCCATGCTCTCCGCGCTCGGCGACCGGGTCGACGCCATCAAGATCCCGGGCCTGTACCGGCGGCGCACCGACGGCCGGTTCTGGAACGGGCTGCTGCGGGTGGTGCTGGCCCGGCCGCTGATCTCGGCGCTGGTCGCGGTCGGTCTGCTCGGCGTACTGGCCTCGCCGGTGCTGGACCTGCGGACCCGGGGTGAGGTCATCCAGGACGTCTCGCCGGACTCGCCGGTGGTGCAGGGGTTCCAGGCGATCAGCTTGGCGTTCCCGAGCAAGACCACCCCGGCCGAGGTCGTGGTGCAGGCGTCGACCGTCAAGGGGGAGCGGTTCGACAAGGCGCTCGGCGAGTTCCGGGCGGCGGTCGAGCGCAGCGGCGGCACGCTGGTCGAACCGGTCGACGTGCGGGTCAACCCGGCCGGCACGGTCGCGGTGGTCTCGGTCGGGCTGGCCGGGCAGGGCGACGACCCGGCCGCGCTGGCCGCGCTGAAACTGCTGCGCGGCGAGGTCGTGCCGGCCACCCTGGGTGCGATCACCGGGGCGACCGTGCTGGTCAGCGGGGACACCGCGTTCAGCGTCGACTTCAACCACCAGCTGGACGAGAGCCTGCCCTGGGTGTTCGGGTTCGTGCTCGGGCTGGCGTTCCTGCTCCTGCTGGTGTCGTTCCGGTCGGTGACCGTGGCGGTCACCGGGGTGCTGCTCAACCTGCTCTCGGTCGCCGCCGCCTACGGCATGCTGGTCTACGTCTTCCAGTACGGCCACTTCGAGAAGCAGCTGGGCTTCACCGCCTCGGACGGCATCATCAACTGGATCCCGCTCTTCCTCTTCGTGATCCTTTTCGGCCTGTCGATGGACTACCACGTGTTCGTGCTCAGCCGGATCCGCGAGGGCCACGACCGGGGTCTGCCGACCCGGGAAGCGGTCCGCGAGGGCGTCGGCCGGACCGCCGGTGTGATCACCAGCGCGGCGGTGGTGATGGTCGCGGTCTTCGCCCTGTTCGCGACGCTCCCGCTGACCTCGACCAAGGAGCTGGGCGTTGGCCTGGCGGCCGCGGTCCTGCTGGACGCCACGATCATCCGGGCGGTGCTGCTGCCGGCCGTGATGGCCATGCTCGGCTGGGCGAACTGGTGGCTGCCGAGCTGGCTGCGCTGGCTCCCGCAGGTGGCCCACGACCTGCCCACCCCGGCCGAGCCGGCAGCAGTCGAGCAGAGGCCCCTCACCCCGGTCGGCTAAGCCCGCGCCCACCCGTTGCGTGGGGAGTTTCGGTGCGGAGCGCGCCGAAACTCCCCACGCTTGTTGGTGCGCGGGTGGGGCGGGAGTTCGCGTGGTTGGGGCTGGTCAGAGGGTGTGGGCGAGGGTGAGGCCCAGGGTGGCGGCGCCCAGGCCGGACAGCAGGCTGAGCAGGACGTAGGCGAAGGAGGTGGCTCGTTCGCCGCGGCGGGCGAAGCTGAGGGTCTCCCAGGAGAACGTGGAGTAGGTGGTCAGCGCGCCGCAGAAGCCGGTGCCGATCAGTGCGGTGAGGCCGGCGGAGAGCGGCAGGCCGAGCACCAGGCCGAGGATCAGCGAGCCGGTGACGTTCACGGCGAGGGTGCCCCACGGGAAGCCGGCGCCGTAGCGGACCTGGACGTAGCGGTCGGTGAGATAGCGCAGCGGGGCGCCGATCGCCGCGCCGAGCGCGACCAGGAGAAACGTCATCGCGCGCCGCCGGGCGTCCCGTCAGCCGGCTCTGGCGCGGCGGCCGGCTCTGGCACGGCAGCGGGCTCTGGCTCTGGCGCGGCGGCTGGCGCGGCGGCCGGGGCGGGGGTGGCTTTTTCGGTGAGGGCGGCGCCGGACCAGACGGCCAGCAGGGCGCCGAGGACGGTGGCGGCCAGGTAGGTGAGGCCGATTGCCGGTGTGGCGCGCAGGACGTCTACCTCGGCGGTGGAGAACGTGGTGTAACCGCCCAGGAATCCGGTGCCGAGGAACAGCCGGGTGAGCCGGTGACCTGGGCGGAAGCGGGCCAGCAGGGTATACAGCACGCCGATCAGGAAACAACCGGAGACGTTGATCAGCCAGGTGGCCCAGGGGAACTCGGCCGGGGTGTGCGGCCAGGCGAGGCCGAGACCGTAGCGGGCCAGCGCGCCGAGCACACCACCGGCCGCGACGGCCGCGATCGCACGGCGGTCCACGTCGAGATTCAGCGCCACGGGTAAGCCCGCTACCGGAGGCGGGTCACGGTGAGGTCCATCGGAGCTGACGGTAGCGCGCGGGCGGCCGGGGGGACGTGGCGGCGTCCTCCCCGGCCGGTTCCGGGCGCTTCGGGGCAGATCCACCGATCGCATGAAACGACCTGAAACAGGCAATGTAAATGCCCGTTGACCTGTGCCTCAGCGGTTTCATGGTCCACTGTAGGCGACGATCTTGCGGAGTGGGAACCCGCCCTTGGTCAGTCCGGCACGCCGAGTCGGCAGCAGTCACCAGCCGTAGTCGACACCGTGATGTCGCGTAACTCGACGCCGGAGGCCCGTTCGAAGCGCACCGGTGACCAGTCGTCGCCGGTCCCGGTTCCGGCCAGCCGGCAGTTCCGCACCGTGCTGTCCCGGTAGGCCAGCACGCTGATGACGCCGTCCACCTCGCTGCGGCCCCAGCCGGCGATCCGCACCGCGTAGCGGGGGCCGGTCCAGCGCACGCAGACGTCCTCGACCTCGATCCGGGCGCCGACGTCCTCGGACGACGACACGAACCGGTTGGTGTTGTCGCCGGGCAGCAGCCGGAAGCCCATCTCCACGTCGCGCAGGCACGCGCCGGTGACCCGGACGTTGTGCACCGAGCTCAGGTAGAAGCCCTCGATCGCGTCCCGTACCCGCAGATCGGAAACGGTCAGCTGGTGCGGGTGGTAGGTCGGACCGGTGATCGACGAGACGTCCGCCCCGGCCGCGCCCCAGTGCACCGCGACCCCGGTGTACCCGCCGGTGATCAGCACGTCGTGCAGGGTGACGGCTCGCACCGCGCCCATCACGCCGATCGCGTTCGCGGTTCGCAGCGGCCCGTGGTCGACGTGCACTCGGCGGACGTCGACGTCGCTGATCCACTCCGGGGTGCCGGCGTAGAGGTACTCGCCGATGGTCAGGCCGGTGCCGCGGTCGCCGCCGTGCTCACCCGGGTCGGCCGGGGCCGGCCGCAGGCCGAGGTCGCTGATCGCGACGTCGGAGCCGAGTACGTGCAGCACCGGGTGGCCGGTCCGGGATTCCGAGATCAGCCAGGTGTCCGCCACGGACGAGCCGCGGACCGTCCAGCCGCCGGGGACCCGCAGCCCCTCGGCGAGCCGGTGGTTGCCGGGCGGCAGCTCGAGCTTGCCGGGCGGCTGAGAATCCAGCAGCTCCTGCAGCACCCGATGGTTGAGAACCGGATCATCGCCGAGCTGCGCCAAGGCGCCACCCAACGAGCCGGGTGAGCCGGGGGAGCCGGATGAAGCGGGCGAGGCGGGGGTCATGACGGGGTCAGCCGCCAGGACAGCGTCGGCTGGGCCTCGGTCGAGCCGAGCAGCACCGGATTGCCCACCGGCGTGGTGAACCGCACCGTCAGGTTCCCGTCCTGATGCCGGGACACGTCGACCGGGACCGCTTCGCCGGTGACCAGGTCGGCGGCCAGCACCTCGGCCACCTCGCCGGGCCGGTGCGGGAGTGCGCGAACGGCGACCCGCCGCGCCGCCCGGGACAGCTTGAACACCGCACGGGCCGGCTTCTGCCGGGTCCACCGGTTGCGGGGACTGATCGGCACCGGCGGAGCGGCCGACACTCCGGCGCCCTCCAACCGGTACGACAGCGCCGCACCCGGCTGCACCACCGCGAAGTCGCACCCGGTGTGCCCGACCGGCCCACTCGGCGCGGTCGCGGCCGGCTGCTCCCGTACCGAAATGTTGTTGATCCGCAAACCGATCGCGGACCTGGCGCTGAGCCGCGGCCCGGCCCACGACGGCGGCAGGGCGTCGGCCAGCTCCACGATCAGCAGACCGTCGCGGTCCAACTCGCCGGCCGGCAGGTCGAAGGCGAGCGTGGCGGTGGCCGGCGCGGCCCCCCGCCAGCCCTGCCGCCGGGCCAGCACCAGCGCCCCGCGGATCTGACCCTGCGCCCGCAGCGTGACCAGCCGGGGCAGCTCGGGGGTGAGCCGGGCCGGGCGCACCCGGTCGGACCACCAGCGGATGCCCATCTCGTCCAGCCCGACCGAGACGGTGACCCGGACCGGCGCGCCGGTGCCGTTCACCTTGACCGCGATCGCGCCGAAGTCACCGTTGATCCGCCCGACGATCCCGGTGCCACGGATCATCTGGTCCAGGATCACGATCGACGGGCTCGCGCCGGTGCCCAGCTCCAGCGGGAGCGCGGCGGCGACCGAGGGCTCGTCGTAGTCGGTCCGGAACCACGAGCCGATGCTCATGAGAGTGGCGCCGACAGGTCGGTACGGGTCAGCAGCGGCTCGCGCCGGGTCCACATCCGCTCCACCGTCTCGAACAGCGGGTCGGCGTCGCTCTCGATGTGCCGGAACGTCGCCCGCATCGACTTGAGCAGGGTGTTCGCCGGCCAGACCTCCCACTGCGGGACCTGCGGGGTGACCACGTCCGAGCCGCTGCGGTAGAGCCACAGCCAGAGCCGGGCGCGCTGCACCTGCTCCTCGGTGACCAGGGTGGCGCCGTCCCGGATCGCGGTGAGGCTCTCGTCGAGCGTCTTGAAGTACGCGTCGGCCGAGTCCACCACCGTGGACAGACCGCACGAGCTCCACTCCGACCAGCCGGCCTGGATCACCGGGATGCCGTACGCCGGGAGCTCGTTGCTGACGCTGCCGCGGACTGTGACACCCAGGTCGGTGAGGCTCCACAGCGCGTTCTTGCTGAGCGTGGCGCTGGGCCGGAAGACCAGGTGCTTCGACTTCTTGTGCTGTTTGGCGAGCTGGTCGAAGAAGCCGGTGGAGTCGTAGAGCTTCTGGCTCGGGTGGTCCAGGAACATCCACTGGGTGTCGGTGCGGTTCGCCGCCCAGTTCGCGGTCTCGGTGAACCACTCGGACAGGCTGGGGAACAGCTCCCGGTTGGTGCCGAGCGCGTCCGAGACGGCGTGGTTGAAGACCGCGACGATCGGCCGGTCCGGGTCGAAGCCGAACCGGGCCGCGGCGTGCCGGCGCAGCAGGGCGCGTTCGGCCGGGTTGTTCAGGTCGACCGAGGCGCTCGTGCCGCCCCGCCACCAGCTCGGCCGGCCCAGGTTGACCTTGGCGCGCCAGGCGATCAGCTCGGTGACCGGGCGCAGCTTCTCCCGGCGCGGCCAGACCTGACCGTCGAAGACCTCACCGATCTGCCGGGTCAGCTCACCGCGGAACGTCTCGGTGTGCGAGTCGTGCTCGGGGAAGAGCGCGTACGCCTTGAGGCAGCCGGTCTGCTGGGTGTGGATGACCGGTACGCCGGCCCGCCGGGCCACGTCCACGGCCAGGCCCCACTGGTCGTAGTCGACGTGGCTGGTGACCAGCGCGACCACGTTCTGCTGGAACTGCTGCTCGTAGTACGCCGCGAGGGCGTTGCCGTAGCGGACCCGGTCGGCCGGCGGGTTCTCCCGCATCCGAGGGATCTTGGCGAGGCGGGCGTCGGTCGCCTTGATGTTGTCGGCGACACTCTCCGCGAGGTCCGGCGACGGCTTCGAGTCCGACTTCTTGACGATCTCCCACACGTCGATGGTCTCGGACGCGCCGTACGCGGCGGCGAACTCCCGCACCAGCGACACGTCGAAGCCCTGCCACAGCGTCTCCGCCCAGGACTCCTCGACGCCGGTGAAGACGATCATGCGGGCCGGGCGGATCTTCCGGATCGCGTTGGCGACCGCCAGGTTGCGCAGCGTCACCCGCAGATCCTGGTGGAACGCCTCGACCAGGATCACGCCGTCATCGGCCGGCTCGGGCAGGTTCTTCTGCCAGAACACCTCGGCCGCATTGAGGAAGTGCTTCCACTCCTGCTTGTTCGCGTTCAGCAGCACGTCAGATCAGGTCCCAGGTCAGCGGCGTTCCCTTGGCGGCGTCGGCGCTGAAGACACGACCGAGCGCGATGCTCATCATGTCCGGCTCCAGGCCACCGGTCGGGCGGATCGAGCGGACGTTCTGCGCGGTGACCGGGTCACCGGCTTTCACGTCGGTCACCACGTAGAGCGAGCGGCGGAAGCGCAAGCCCTCCTTCTCGGCCTCGGTCGGGCCGATCTCGGTGGTGCCCAGCGCCTGCCAGGCCCGCTCCGATTCCACCACGAGCGCGGCGAGCTCACCCGGGTCGAGCGAGAACGCCGAGTCCACGCCGCCGTCGGCCCGGTCCAGCGTGACGTGCTTCTCGATCAGTACGGCGCCGAGCGCGACGGCCGCGATCGGCACGCCGATACCCAGCGTGTGGTCGCTCAGGCCGATCGGCAGCCGCAGCGCCTCGGCCAGCACCGGGATGCGCCGCAGGTTCGTCGACTCCGGGGGAGCGGGGTACGACGCGGTGCAGCTCAGCACGGTGATGTCGGTGGCGCCGGCGCCCCGCGCGGCGTCCACCGCGGCGGTGATCTCCTTGAGCGTCGCCATGCCGGTGGAGATGATGATCGGCTTGCCGGTCGACGCGCAGAGCCGGATCAGCGGCAGGTCGGTGATCTCCGAAGACGCGATCTTGTAGCGCGGCGCGCCCAGCTTCTCCAGCAGCTCGACCGCGGTCGGGTCGAACGGGCTGGAGAACGCCTCGATGCCCCGCTCCCGGGCCCGGTCGAAGATCGGCGCGTGCCAGTCCCACGGCGTGTGCGCCCGGGTGTAGAGGTCGTAGAGGTACTCGCCGCCCCACAACTCGTGGCCCGCCGACAGCTGGAACCGGGGGTGCTTGACGTCCACGGTCAGGGTGTCCGCGGTGTACGTCTGGATCTTGATCGCGTCCGCGCCCGCGTCCGCGGCGGCGTCGACCAGCTGCAGCGCCCGGTCCAGCGAACCGTTGTGGTTCCCGGACATCTCCGCGACGATATAGGGCTTCGTTTTGCTCATTTCGCTCTCTCTGTCCAGACGACCGTCTTGGGGACCCCGTCGACCAGCCGTTCATATCTGCGCGTCTCGCGGAAGCCGAACCGCCGGTGCAGCGCCAGCACCTGTTTGTTCTCCTCGAGCGTCTCGCCGCCGAGGGTCTGCAGGCCGAGCGGGCCGAAGGCGTACGCGACGGCCTCCTTCTCCAGCCGCATCCAGGCGGGGAGCAGACGCGGGCCGAGCCCCTCGACGTCGAGGTAGAACGACCAGGTGTTGCCGTTGAAGATCACCACCCCGGCGGGTACGCCGTCCTCCTCGTAGATCAGGACGGTGCCGGCACGGCTCGCCCACCAGGCTGCGTGTTCGGCCGGCTGGATCTCATGGGTGGTGAGGCTGACGGAACGCACCGCGGGGTGGTTGCGCCAGTTCAGGACCGGGTCGCGGTCGGAGTCGGTGGCGGGTCGAAGCACGCCGGTCAACGTAAAGAGCTGGTTTGGACCGGTCGTGACGAGACGGGGGTGTCCTGGGAAACCAGAGGTGGACGTTCGGTGGGCCGGCGCCGCAGGCCCGCCAGCCGGTAGCCGGCGCGCACCGCGGAATAGAGCGCGTAGCTGTTCGCGGCGACCAGCCGGTGCTTGATCCCGGCCGATCCGGACGGCGACCGGTGCCCGGCCGGGCGGTGCCGCCGGTACTGCTCGGCGATTCGGCGGAAGAACGGCCGGCGGAACCGGGCGTGCATCCGGGAGTCGTTGCCGGCCACCACCAGCAGGTGGTTGACCATCAAGGTGAACATCCGGAGTCGTACGGCCGGCGGCGTGTCGTTCCGGTCCAGCCAGCGGTGCAGCGCGTCGTACTGGTCGAAGGCCTCGAAGTGGCGCTCGCTGCGAGTCGCGGTGATCGCGCCGGGGCGCCCGATCCGGTAGTGGTAACAGACCCGGTTCAGCACGTCGACCCGGTCGGCGGCGATCAGGACCGGGTTGCTGAACGGGATGTCCTCGTACCAGCCGGCGCGGAACCACAGCTCGTTCTCGATCAGCAGGCCGCGCCGGATGATCCGGTTCCACGCGGTGTGCTGCACGCCGAGCAGACGGTCCAGGGAGGGTTCCCCGGCGAGCAGCGGGGAGCTGGCGTCGGTCTGCAGCCGGCCGTCCTCGTGCTCGCGCAGGTGGTCGACGAGCAGCACGTCCGGCTCGGTCTCGCGCAGGCGGTCCAGCACCGCCCGGATCGAGCCGGGCGGGAGCTGGTCGTCGCTGTCCACGAACCAGACGTACCGGCCGGTGGCCTCGGCGAGCCCGGCGTTGCGGGCCAGGCCGAGACCGACGTTGCTGGACAGGTGCAGCACCCGGACGGTGCCGTGCTCCGCCGCGTACGCGTCGAGCATGGCACCGCAGCGGTCCGGTGACGCGTCGTCGACCGCGATCACCTCGACGGCCGCGTTCTCCTCCGGGGACAGTCCGGCCCGGATCGAATCGAGACAGGCCACGAGGAAGTCCTCGACCGCGTAGACCGGCACCACGACGGTCAGCTGAACACCCATGGGTCCACCGTTGACGTGTCACGTGACGCCCAGGCGAACCGCAGCTGAAGGAGTCCTACGTCACAGGAGGCGGGTTGGGGAACAGCAGGTTGTCCATCGCGTCGGTGGTCAGCGGTTCGGCGAAGTAATAACCCTGCCCCAGCTCGCAGTTGCCGCCGGTGAGCTCGCTGAGCTGCTCGATGTGCTCGATCCCCTCGGCCACCGTCGACAGCTGCAGGGCCTGTCCGAGCTGGATGATGCCCAGGGTCAGCGCGGCCGCGGCCGGCATGTCGCCGATGTCGTCGACAAACGACTTGTCGATCTTGATGATGTCCACCGGGAAGTTCCGCAGGTACGCCAGCGACGAGTACCCGGTGCCGAAGTCGTCGATCGCCAGCCGCACCCCGAGCGCCTTGATCGCGTGCAGCCGCTGCAGCGTCTCCGGCCGGTGCTCGACGAGCAGCGACTCGGTCAGCTCGATGATCAGGCACTTGGCCGGCAGCCCGCTCTCCTCCAGCGCCGAGGTGACGAGCATCGGCAGGTCGGCGCGCTCGAGCTGGACCGCGGACAGGTTGACGCTGACCGTCAACGGCGTGTCGGAGCTGCGCTGGGCGTTCCACCGGGCCGCCTGGCGGCAGGCCTCGCGCAGCACCCACTCGCCGATCGGCACGATCAGCCCGGTCTCCTCGGCCAGCGGGATGAACTCCAGCGGCGGGATCATCCCGCGCTCCGGGTGCTGCCAGCGGACCAGCGCCTCCAGCCCGGAGATCTCCTGGTCCCGCAGCCGCACGATGGGCTGGAAGCGCAGCTCGAACTCGTGCCGGAGCACCGCCCGGCGCAGGTCGGCCTCCATCTCCAGGTGTTTCTGGAACGACTCGCGCATGGCCGGCTCGAAGACCGCGCACTGGTCCTTGCCCTGCTTCTTCGCCTCGAACATCGCCAGGTCCGAGCGGACCAGCAGGTCCTGCGGGTCGACGGTGCCGGTCTCGGCATACGCCACCCCGACGCTGCAGCTCGCGAAGACCTCCCGCCCGTCCAGGTCGAACGGGTCGCGCAGCGCGGCCACGATCCGCCGGGCCACCGGCACCGCCGCCTCCACCCCGGACACGTCCGGCAGCAGCACGGCGAACTCGTCACCGCCCAGGCGCGCCGCGGTGTCCCCGGTACGCAGGCACTCCCGCAGCCGGTCGGCCACCGCCGCCAGCAGCCGGTCGCCGATCGCGTGCCCGAGCGAGTCGTTGACCACCTTGAACCGGTCCAGGTCGACGAGCAGCGCGGCCACCCCGCCGGAGCGGCTGGTCGCGAACGCGTTCTCCAGCCGGGTGGTGAACAGCGAGCGGTTGGCCAGCCCGGTCAGCGAGTCGTGGAACGCGTGGTTCATCTCGCGCAGTGTGCGTGCGTCGGTGATGGCCAGGCTGACGTGCTCGGCGAAGGCCCGCAGCACGTCCTGCGACGCCGGGTCCCAGGCCCGGAGTTCCAGGTAGGAGCCGACGAAGAGGGCGCCGACCACCACGCCGTCCTCATGCACCGGCACCGCCATCACACTCTTCAGCTTCGCCCGGACGATCTCCGGCACGGCGATCGGCGAGTTCGCGTAGTCGTCGACCGCCACCAGCTCGTCGCCCATGATGGCGAGCCCGGCGACGCCCAGCGAGGCCACCGGCACGCCCTGCATGCGCAGCACCCCCTCGTCGGGAACGCCACGGCTGGAGAACAGGCTGGTCCGGCTCGGGTCGTCGAGGTCGAGCACGGTCAGGCCGGACATCTCGACATCCAGCAGGTCGGCCGCGCTCGAGGTGATCTGGTCGAGGATCCGGCGCAGCGGCTCGCGCCGGGCGATCGCCCGCTGCACCGAGCTCAGCTCGTCGAAAAGCCGCTGCCGGCGCTGCAGCGAGGTGATCAGGCGGTCGTTCTCGGCGGACTGCTGGCGCTCGGCCTCGATCAGGTGCAGCGCCTGCAGGCTCAGCTCGAGCACCCGGGCCATCCCGCGGAGCAGGCAGACCTCCTCGATGCTGAAGATCGCCTCGCGGCCGAGCACCAGCACCCCCGGGGTGACCCCGCCGAGGTGGGCCAAGGCGACCGCGTAGACGCGGCCGTCGGCCTCGAAGGTGGTGCGCCGCCCATCGGTGATCTCGGTCAGGGCCTGCGCCGGGATCCGTTCGACCGGTAAACCGACCGCGGCGACCACACCCCCGTCGACGATCAGCACGGCGAGGTCGGCGCCGAGCGCGCGGACGGCGCACTCGACGGCGGCATGTTGCGCCGCGGCTTCATCGGGACGGTCGGCGACCACGGCGAGAAACTCCGTCAGTTGCTGGGTGGCGAGCACGTGGATGCAGTCGGCGTCCGGCGACGGCAGTTGAGGAATTGCAACCGGGCCGTCAACGGGTGTGCCAATCTGGTCACGAGCGGTCAGTGTGTCGTTACTTGCGGTTGTCAAAGTCGGGTTCGGTGCGCCTGAATAGAGTTCGTGGTCACCGCTGACGAACCCGCGCATCCGGCACCAGCCGGGCTCGCGCACGGCCGTCTCGGCGCCGGCTCCGCCGCCTTGTTCGGCGTGGCCGCGGCCGCACCGATCGCCACCGTGGTCACGGTGATCCCGCAGGCCCTGGCCGCCGGCGCCGGACCGCTCGTGGCACTGTCCGTCGTCGCGGTCGCGGTTTTTCTATTCATTTTCGGTACGTCGTACGCCGCGATGATCCGTCGCCGCCCGAGCGCCGGCGCCACCTATCCACAGGTGGCCCGGGGCCTGGGCCGCCCGGCGGCGCTGACCGCCGGCTGGCTCGCGCTGACCGGTTACCACGCGATCCAGTTCGGTCTCTACGCCGTGCTGGGCCAGGCCGCCGCACCTCTGCTGGACAACTGGTTCGGGGTGAGCGCGCCGTGGTGGGCGGTGGCCGCCGGGTGCTGGGCCGTCGTCGCGTTCTGCGGCACGCTGCGCATCGAGTTCGCCGCGGGCGTGCTCGGGCTGCTCGCCGTCGCCGAGGTGGCCGTGCTGATCGGCCTGGCCGGCGCGTTCGTGCTGCGCCCGGCCGGCGGACGGATCGAGGCCGGCACCTACCTGGTCACCGGCCCGGCCCGGTGGGACCGACCGCTGCTCGGCCTGCTGCTGGCCGTCGCGGTGCTGGCCTTCGCCGGCTTCGAGACCACCGCCGGATATGCCGAGGAGTCCCGCGACCCGGGCCGCACCACCGGCCGGGCGGCGCGGGCGGCGGTGCTGCTGATCGCGCTGCTGCTGGCCGGGGTCAGCTGGAGCCTGATCGTGGCGGCCGGCCCGCGCGAGGTGGCCGGGCGAGCCGCCGCACACGGCCCCGAGCTGCTGTTCGTGCTGGCCGACGAGCGGATGGTCGGCTGGGCGGTCACCCTGGCCCGGCTGACGCTGCTCACCGGCTTGCTCGCCGCGGTCCTGGCGCTGCACCAGGCGATCGTCAGGTACCTGTTCGCGTTCGGGCGGGAACGGGTGCTTCCTGGCGTACTGGGAAGGGTTTCTCGCCGGACCGGCGCGCCGCGCGCCGCCTCCCTGACCCAATCGTTGATCGCGGGTGCCGCCCTGACCGGCGCCTACCTGGCCGGCGCCGACGCGTCGGCACGCACCGCCCGCTGGCTCGTCGTCGGCGGCGGCCTCGCGATCCTGGTGTTGCTGCTGCTGACCGCGCTGGCCGCGCTGCTGCACCTGAACCGGGTGCCGGAGGGGGAGGGGGTCTGGACGCGGTTCGCCGCACCGTTGCTGTCCACTGTGGCTCTCGGTGTGCTGTGTTGGCTGGCCGGGCGGCATCTGGCGGTGCTGCTGGTGGTTCCGGCGGGTTCGCCGTGGGTGACGGTGGTGTTCGGCGGGCTGGCGGCCTGCCTGGTGGCCGGGCTGGCGCACGCGTTGGTGCTGCGGACGGCGCGGCCGGTGCTCTATGCGGGGATCGGGCTGGGCGGGGCGGCGCTGGTGGTCACCCCGAAGGTGGCGCATCCGTCGGGGAATCCGTGGTCGTGGGACACCCCGCCTGCTTCTTCCTCGGCCGCCGGTGGACCGCCTGCTTCTTCCTCGGCCGCCGGCGGTGCGGCTGCCGACCCGCCGGCTGCCGGTGAGTCGCCCAAGATCCCGGAGCAGCGGACGCCTGGGGCGCATCGCCCGGAGCGGATCCACGGCGAGGTCAACGGCTGATCACATCCGGTCGTCAGCGGCTAGCGGGACGGCGCTGCCGCGGACCAGCCCCAACTGCACGCCCTGCCGGGTCAGCACCCCGTCGAGCATCCAGTCGGCCACCACCCGCACCCGGTTCCCCGGCATCGACAGCAGGTGATAACCCCGGCTCACGGCCTTGCCGGCCACCCCGCCGAGCGCCACCCCGAACGGGTTCGCGGCCGCCTTCCAGCCGCCCAGGTCCACCACGAACCCGAGGTCCCGGTGCCGGTAGGCGCGTCGCTGGCCGTGGCCGTAGGACGCCGCCACGTTCCCGGCGACCAGCCGGCCCTGCCGGACCGCGTGCTGAGCGGTCATCCCGGTCAGCGAACCCGGGTGGATCACGTCCGGCACCGCCGCGGCGTCACCGCAGGCGAAGACGTCCGGCCGGCCCGGCACGTTGAGGAACTCGTCGACGACCAGGCGCCCGTCCCGGCTGGCCAGGCCGAGGCCGGCCACCAGCGGTTCCGGGCGCACGCCGACACACCAGATCAGGGTGCGGGTGGGCACCTGCTCGCCGTTGGTCAGCCGGACACCGTCCGGTCCGGCCTGCTCGACCGCGGTGCCGGTCAGCACCCGTACGCCGCGGTGGCGCAACACCTGCGCCGCGCTGTGCGACAGGCGCGGGTCGAGGGTGGGCAGCACCCGGTCGGCGGTGTCCAGGATCAGCCAGCGCGGCAGGTCCCGGATCAACGGCCGGTGCGCCGTCAGTGCGGCGGTGAACAGCGTGCCCTGCGCGGCCACCTCGGTCCCGGTGTACCCGGCGCCGGCCACCACGAACGTGCACCGGGCCCGGCGCTCGGCCGGATCGGTGGCCTGCTCGGCCAGCTCGATCTGGCGGGTCAGGTGGTCGCGCAGGTAGAGGGCCTCCGGAATGCCCCGAAAGCCGTGTGCGTATTCGGTCACGCCGGGCACTGGCAGGAGCTTGTTGACACTGCCGACGGCGAGCACCAGGCGGTGGTAGCCGAGCACACCGCGGTTGCCCTCCGGGTCGGCCCACTCCACCGTGCGGGCGTCCAGGTCGAAGGCGCCGGCGTGGCCGAGCAGCACGCGTACGCCGGGCAGCGTCGCAGCGAGCGGCACCGAGATCCGCCGGGGTTCCAGGATCCCGGTGGCGACCTCGGGCAGCAGTGGCAGATAGAGGAAGTAGTCGGTCGGGTTGAGCAGCACGATCTCGGCCCGGCCGCGGGAGGCCCGGAGCAGGTGGCGAGCGGCCGCGTAGCCGGCGAAACCGGCGCCGACGATGACGATCCGGGGGCGTGGCATACCGAGGTCCTTCCCGACGGTCCGGCCCGGCCGGGCGGGTCTCCGTCCGAGCCTGCCACCAGCGCAAATGATCGCGGCGAAGTTGCGAAAACTTCTCCGGTGGATGGCACGATCATCGGTAATGACCGCGACCGGGACTTCGGCGGCGGCGGCCACGTCGGCGACCGGACCGCCGCGACGGTGGGGCCGGGGGCCATGGGTGGCCGTCGTGATGGTGGTCGTCCTCGGCGGGGAGTTGATCCTCGGCTGGTCCGCGTTGTCCGAGGCGTTCACCCAGCTGCGCGCCCCGCACTGGGGCTGGGTCTGCGCCGCGCTGGCCGCGGAGATCGCCTCGATGGGTACCTACGCCCGGATGCAGCGAGCTCTGCTGCGCGGGGCCGGCACCAAGGTCAGTGTGCGGCGGCACGTGGCGATGGCGTACGCGGCACACTCGCTCAGCGTGACCCTGCCCGGCGGCCCGGTCTTCTCCAGCAGTTTCAACTTCCGGCAGATGCGCCGGTACGGCGTCTCGCCCGCGGAAGCGTCCTGGTGCATCGCGCTGAGCGGGGTGCTCTCCACCGGTGCGCTGATCCTGGTCGGCTCGGTCGGCGGGCTGCTGGCCCGGAACACCGGGAGCTGGCGCAGCCTGCTCGGTTACGCGGCCGGCGCGGTCGTGGTGACCGCCGGGGTCCGGCTGATCGCCAAGCACCCGCTGTGGCTGGACCGCCCGGTGCGGGCGCTGCTCGGCGGGGTGAACCGGGTCCGGCGGCGGCCGCGTGAGCACGGCGCGGACCGGCTGTTCGGCTTTGTGACCCAGTTGCGCGCGATCCGGGTGCATCCGCTGCACTTCACCGTCGCGGTGCTGCTGGCCTGCGCGAACTGGCTCTTCGACGCGCTGTGCCTGTGGGTCTGCTGCATCGCGGTGGGCGCGGACCGGATCTCGCCGGTGCACCTGCTCATCGCGTACTGCGCCGGGATGGCCGCGGCCAGTGTCCCGGTGATCCCGGGCGGGCTCGGCGTGGTCGACGCGGCGCTGGTGCTCGGCCTGGTGGCCGGCGGGCTGACCAGTGCGAGCGCGGTGGCGGCGGTGGTGCTGTACCGGGCGATCAGCTTCGGCTTCATCATCGGCGCCGGCTGGCTGGTCTGGCTCCTACTACGCCGCCGAGCCCGCCGCACCACCTAACCCTCGCCCCCGCATTGCGTGTGAAGTTTCGGCGCGCTGCGCACCGAAAGTCCCCACGCAGGCCCACGCCCGCGTTGTGTGTGAAGTTGGGGTGCGCTGCGCACCGAAAGTCCCCACGCAGGCCCACGCCCGCGTTGTGTGTGAAGTTGGGGTGCGCTGCGCACCGAAAGTCCCCACGCAGGCCCAGCCCCCGCGCGTTGTGTGTGAAGTTTCGGCGCGCTGCGCACCGAAAATCCCCACGCAAGCCCCGCGCCCGCTCGCGCTTGCCCGCGGCCCGCGGCCCGCGGCTCGCGCCCCGCGCCTGCGGCACCGGCTGCGGCTGCGCCGGGGCGGGGTGGAAGTAAAGGTGTCTAACAAAAACTACCAACCTCGAAGGTTTCTTGACAGTTAAGAAAACATCGACAAACATGACTGCGGAGAGCGCTCTCTACCCCCGACATCCCCCAGTCAGCGCGCACCCCCGCGGTGCGTGCGGAGTAGGACGCCCATGCCACGCTCCCTCCCCTATCTGCTCTTCGCGGGTGCGGTCACCCTCACCGCAACGATCGGCACACAGCCAGCCGTCGCCGCTCCAGAAGCCCCGGCCCCGGCCCCGGCTGCGGCAACGGCCGCGAGCATCGACCCCGGCATGATCGCCGCGATGCACCGCGACCTCGGCCTCACCGACGAGCAGATCGGTGACCGGCTGACCGTCGAAGCCGCCGCCCCGGTCGTCGAGAAACGGCTGCGTGTGCGGCTCGGCGCCCGATTCGGCGGCGCCTGGATCCCGGCCGGTGCGACCCGGCTGACCGTCGCGGTGACCAGCGCCGCGGACGCGGCCACGGTCCGCGGCGAGGGCGCCGTACCGAAAATCGTCTCCCGTTCCGCGAGCGACCTTGACGCGGCCCGCACGAAGCTGGACCGCAACAGCGCCCGGGCCGGCACGGCCATCCGGAGCTGGTACGCCGACCCGGCCACCAACAGCGTCGTGGTGGTCGTCGCGCCCGGCGCCGAGGCCACCGCGAAGAGCTTCGCCGCGAGCAGCGGCGCCGGCCCGGTCACCGTCCGGACCGCCGCCGCGGCACCCCGCCCGATGTACGACACCCGCGGCGGCGACCAGTACGTGATCAACGGCAACACGCTCTGCTCGGTCGGCTTCCCGGTGGCCGGCGGCTTCGTCACGGCCGGTCACTGCGGTGGCGCCGGCAGCCCCACGCTCGGCTACAACAACGTGGCACAGGGCACGTTCGCCGGCTCGTCGTTCCCCGGCAACGACTACGCCTGGGTACGCACCAACGGCAACTGGACCTCCCAGCCCTGGGTGAACAACTACGCCGGCGGCAACGTGCTGGTCGCCGGCTCGCAGGACGCCGCGATCGGCAGCTCGATCTGCCGTTCCGGCCGGACCACCGGCTGGCGCTGCGGCACCCTGCTGGGTCGCAACGAGACGATCAACTACGCGCAGGGCGCGGTGTCCGGCCTGAGCCGCAGCAACGCCTGCGCCCAGCCCGGCGACTCCGGCGGCTCGTGGATCTCCGGGAACCAGGCGCAGGGTGTCACCTCGGGTGGCACCGGCGACTGCACCTCCGGTGGGACCATGTGGTTCCAGCCGGTCAACGAGATCCTCCAGGTCTACGGCTTGTCCCTGACCACCACGGGTGGCGGCGGCGGTGGCGGCGCGATCCTGAGCAACTGGAACAACAAGTGCCTGGACGTGCCGAACGGCAACTTCTCCGACGGCATCCCGGTGCAGATGTGGGGCTGCAACAACTCCGCCGCGCAGAAGTGGGAGGCGACCGGCGGCGCTCTGCGCACCGGCAACAACAAGTGCCTGGACATCCCGTGGGGTTCCACCGCCAGCGGCGTGATCATCCAGATCGCCACGTGCAGCGGCAACCCGGCGCAGCAGTGGGTGCTCAGCGCCGCCGGTGACCTGGTCAACCCGCAGGCCAACAAGTGCCTGGACATCAAGGACTGGAACGGCAACGACGGCGCCCAGCTGCAACTCTGGGATTGCGCCGGCACTCTCAACCAGAAGTGGCGCCGCTAGCCGGTAGCGGTCCCCGGCTGGTTCTCAGGGGTGTGTCGAGCGTGCGATGACACCCCTGAGAACCAGCCGCGGTGCGGGAGTCGCGCCGCGGTCCGAGGTGGGCCGCAGTCTCGCGTCGGCCTCACGGGCGGGTGTTCTGCCCTCCGCACCAAAGAAGCGGGGCGCTCTGCCCTCCGCACCAAAAATCGGGTGCTCTGCCGTCCGTACCAAGAATTAAGTGCGCTCCTCCGGGCGGATCGGGAGGTTGTCGGTCTTGCGGCCGAAGAGTTTCCAGCCGCGCTTCTTCTTCTCCACGGTCGGTACCGCGTCGCCGTTGAGGATGTCCAGCCGTTGCCGGGCCACCGGGTTGCCGGGTTCCAGCCGCAGCGAGGTGGTCAGCGCCTGCCGGGCCTGGTCGACGTGGCCGAGCGAGGCCAGCGCCACCCCGTGCGTGAAGTAGTAGTGCGCCTCGTTCGGGTCCAGGCCGATCGCGGTGCGGGCGGCCTGTTCGGCGTCGGCCAGCTGGCGGTCGGCGGCGAGCAGCGCCCAGGCCACCCGGTCGTGCCAGAGCGGGTTCTTCGGCTCGACGATGACCGCCCGGTAGGCCATCGCCATCGCGTCGTCGTGTTTGCCCTGCAGGGTGAGCGCCCGGCTGGCGATGGCCAGTGGGCGGGGGTCGTCGGGGGCGAGTTCGATCGCCTTGTGCGCGGCGGCCAGCGCCGGTTCCACCTGGTCGAGCGCGAGGCGGATGCGGGCCATCAGGATCCAGCCGGTGACCGAGTCGGGCCGGCCGGCGAGGACCGGTTCGAGCATCGCGGCGGCTTCGGCCGGTTGCAGACCCTCGAAGAGCGCGGCAGCCGCCGCGGTCGGATCGGCAGTGCCGGGCCCAGAAAAGCCAGGGCCAGAGCCGGGAAAGCCAGCACCGGGAGAGCTAGCACCGGGAAAGCCGGGGCCGGGGATGCCGGGATAACCCGGGGCGCCGGGATAGGCGGCGGCAGGGGGAAGGACGGCGGGTGGGGCCAGGTCGGTCATCGGGCCGCTCCGGGTAGCCAGGGGACGGGGCTCACATGCACCACTTCGGCAACCCGGCGCTGTTTCTTAGGACAAACCCGTCAGCCGCGCGGCGCCAGCGCGGCGAGCAGCCGAACCCCGAAAGCCGCCAGACACGCCACCCCGAGCAGGCCGGGCAGCCAACCGGCCGGCGCGACGATCGCGGTGAGCAGCAAGGCGAGGGTCAAGACCGCTGTTCCGCCCGCGATCCGCTGCCGGGCCAAAACCACTGTGAGGTACGACCTGAGCACCCGGTCGATCCGGGCCAGGAAATAGCCGGCGTACGACGCGGGGGCGAGCGCCGCCACCGCGGCCAGGCTCCGCGCCCACCCGGCCGAGTCGTCCGAGACCCGCCAGCCCAGGTAAGAGAAGATCACCATGATGATCGCGGTGTACACCAGGAACTGGCGGAACGCCGCGTCCAGCAGGTGCCGGCTGGCCTCCTGACGAGGGTCCGCCCGCAGCGCCGCGGCCAGCCCGGTCATGCCCCGGGCCAGCCGGCTCAGCGCGAACGGGTTGCGGTGCACCACGTCGAACGCGGCCAGCTCGTGCCGGGCGATCGCGTTCTCCGGCTCGAGCTTCAGCGCGTCCCGCAGCGCCTCCCGGGCCCGGTCCGGCAGGCTCAGCTGCTTCATCACCATGGCGTACGTGATCCGGAAGTCCGCCTCGTCGGGGTCCAGCCGGATCGCCTCGCGGGCCGCGTGCTCCGCCTCCACCGGCCGCTGACTCTGTTCCAGCAGCGCCCACGCGAGCCGGTTGTGCCGGTACGGGTTGTCCGGCTGCCGGGCCACCGCCTCCTGCGCCGTGGTGATCGCCTCGGGGTGCCGGCCGAGCGCGGTGAGCGTCCGGCTCAGCGCGGTGAGCGCGTCGGCCGACCCGGGCGCGTGCTGCACCGCCCGGGCCGCCACCTCGTGTGCCAGTTCCGGTTTTTCCAGGGCGAGCTGCGCGTGGGCCATCAGGACCAGCGCCGCCACATGATCGGGCTCGGCGGCCAGCACCGGCCCGAGCAGCTCGGCGGCCGCGGCCGGCTCGCCGCGCTGCAACTGCAGCCGCGCCATCGCCACCGGGGTGGTGTCCGGCTGCACAGTGCCCCCTAAGTCGGTGTCAGCTCAGGCCGATCACGCCTTCCACGATCAGCCAGATGCCGAAGATAGCGAACAGTGCGGCGGCGCCCCACTTGATGACGTTCTCCGGCAGGTGCTTGCCGAGCAGCCGGCCGACCAGGATGGCGAGCGCGTCGGCGGCCACCATGCCCACCGTGGAGCCGACCCAGACGCCGAACCAACCGTGCTGGGTGGCCAGGGTGATCGTGGCGAGCATGGTCTTGTCACCGAGTTCGGCCAGGAAGAACGCGCCACCGACGGCGAGGATCGCGGAGCCGCTGGAGCGTTCCGCCTTGTTCTTCTCGTCGTCGGTGAGCTTGTCGCCGCGCAGTGTCCAGGCCCCGAAGGCGAGGAAGGCCACACCGGCGACAAGTGAGATCCAGTCGGTGGGGATGGCGGCGCCGAGGCCGTACCCGATGCCGACCGAGACCAGGTGGACCAGTGCGGTGGCGGCGGTGATGCCGATGAGCGTCGGCATCAGCTTGAAGCGCGTGGCGAACGTCATCGCCATGAGCTGGGATTTGTCGCCGAGCTCGGCGACGAAGATGACCGCGAAGCTGATACCCAGCGCGGCGATGAAGCCTTCCACAAATGTCTCCCGGTGTCAGACGACCGGGGCTCAGGCGCAGGGCGACCTCGACCCGGCCGTCACTGAGAACAGCCTGGTCGAAGGTCTCGCTCGCCTTGAACAAAGGCCGCGCGGCCGGACGCTCGAAAGCGTCAGTATGTCGACCGCGACATTGGGAGCTACTCCCCTTCGCAGAAACGAGCATAGCCGAAGGGCCGGCTCCTCACCTCGCGGGAGGAGCCGGCCCTTCGTCGGAAGTCCTGGTCAGTGCCCGGAAACCAGCTGCTGCAGCCGGAGCCGGTCGTACGGGTCGGCCGAGCGCTTCAGCGCGGGCTGCCCGGGCGCCGGCGGGGCCAGCGGCTTGCACTGCTTGTCGGAGTGGATGCCTGCCACCCGCTTCGGCAGCGCGCCGGTGGCCAGGTAGTCGGCGATCGCGCCGTCGACGCAGGCGTTGCCGAACAGCGACCCCGCGTGCGTGGTGCCGTTCACCCCTTCGATCAGCACCGACTGCGGGAACCGGCGCCGGACCTCGAGGCTGCCGGTGTACGGCGTGGCCGCGTCCAGCGTCTCGCTGAGCAGCAGCAACGGCGGCACCTTGGCGCCGTCCACCTCGACCGCCGGCTTCGCCTTGCCACCCCAGTTGCGGCACGGCGCGTTGTACCAGGCGTTGCCCCAGGTCTCGAACGGCGCCTTGTGGTAGACCTGCCAGTTCGTCTTGGACCAGGTGGACCACTTGTCCGGCCAGAGCGCGTCGGTGCACTGCACGGCCAGGTAGACCGCGTAGTTGTTGTCGCTGCCCGGTGTCTGCGGGTTGTTGTCGTCGTAGAGCTTCTTCAGCCCGGCCGGGTCCTTCTTGAGCACCCAGTTCGAGAACGCCCGCCCGACCTGCTCCCAGCCGAAGATGTAGTAGCCCGGCTGCAGGAAGATGTCGGTCAGCTCGGCCGGGCCGATCACCCCACCGGCGGGCTTGGCAGCCAGCGCGGCGAGCTGGCGGTAGTACAGCGCCTCCACCGCCTTGCCGTCGCGGCCCAGGTGGAAGGTGGCGTCCTGCTTGGCCAGCCAGCTGAAGTAGATCTTGATGTTGCGGTCGAACGCGACATCCTGGTCCAGGTTCGACTGGTACCAGACCCGGCCCGGGTTGACGTTGCCGTCCAGCACCATCCGGCGGACCCGCTCCGGGAACCGGGTGGCGTAGACCTGGCCGAGGTACGTCCCGTAGGAGAACCCGTAGAAGTTGATTGTGGCGGCGCCGAGGGCCTGCCGGATGCTGTCGATGTCCCGGACCGAGTCCTCGGTACGCATGTGATCGAGCAGCGGGCCACCGGCCTTGGCGCAGGCCGCGGCGTACTGCTTGGCGCGGGCGTGCCAGCGGTTCTCCAAGGCCGGGGTGACCGGCACGTACGGCGGCCGGTTGTACCCGCCGTAGTTGCTGTCGCAGGTCAGCTTCGGTTTGCTGGCGCCGACGCCGCGCGGGTCGAAGCCGATCCAGTCGTACGCGTCACCGGCCTGCCGGGGCACGTGCGAGCCGAGCGTGGCCATGCTTCGGCCGGCGCCGCCCGGGCCACCCGGGTTGACCAGCATGACGCCCTGGTACTTGGCGGACGGCACGGTGTGCTTGACGCGGGCGACGGCCAATTCGATCTTGGCGCCGCCCGGGTTCGCGTAGTCCATCGGCACGGCGACGGAGGTGCACTCCGCGCCCTGTGCCTTGAGGGAGATCTCGGCGCAGGAGCGCCAGGAGATCGGTGCCGGAACGTAGCTCGATGTGGCACTCGGCGCGGCTTCCGCCGAGGTGACCGTGGCGACTGCCGCACCGAGCGCGACCACGGTTGCGGCCGCCCAGATTCTTTTCATTTGTTTGACCGCCCCTTGGTGTCCGATACGCCCCATATGGTGAGGTAATCTCGGGCACTTTCCACGAGCCCACGCCGACGCGGGCCCGGAAAGGTTCTTCAGGAACGGCGCTGGGTGAGCAGGGCGATCAGGCCGAGGACCGCGACCGTTCCGCCGTACCAGAGGGCAGTGGTGTGCAGGCCGACGTGGTTGGCCACCTGGCCGGCGATCACGGCCGGGATGCTGAACGCGGCGTACGAGATGGTCAGCGCGACGGCGAGCAGCTCGCCCCGCTCGTGCGGCTCGGCGATCCGGGCCAGCGTGCTGAACGACGCCAGCGCGGCCGCACCGAAGCCGACCCCGGAGACCACGGTGCCGACGGTGGCCAGCGCCAGGCTGTCGGCCAGCAGACCGGCCACCCCGAGCGCCCCGCCGGCGAGCAGGCCGGACCCGGCGACGGTGAGCACCCGGCTGGTGGCGACCTTGCGCATCAGGAACGAGGTGACCGCGCCGGCGCCGCAGACCAGGGCGACCACCAGGCCGCCGAGCAGGTGGTCGTGGATGCCGAACGAGGCGGCAGCGACCGACGGGCCGAGCGAGAGGTAGAGCCCGCCCAGTGCCCAGCTGGCCACGATGATCGGGACCAGGGCGAACAGGGAACCGCGCAGCCGGGCCGGCACGCCGAGCCGCGGGACCAGCGAGGCGGCCGCACCGGGGCGGCGAGCCGAGGTCTCCGGCATCCAGGCCACCGCCAGACCGGCGACGACCATGCCGACCAGCAGCACCGCGTAGACCAGGTGGGTCGGGAACGGCGCGTACTCCACCAGGATTCCGCAGCCGAACGCGCCCAGCCCGAGCCCGGCCACCGGGGCGATGCCGCTGATCAGGCCGGCCCGCCCGGGTGCGTGCTCCGGGTTGAGGTCGATCAGGGCGGCGCCCAGCGTGCTGAGCGCGGCGCCGGTGGCCACGCCCTGCACGATCCGCGCGATCAGCAGCGTGGTGACGTCGCCGGCGGCCAGGAACAGGGCCAGTGAGACGGCCTCCAGCGCGATCGCCCCGGCCAGCACCGGGCGGCGGCCGACGTAGTCGGAGAGCGCGCCGAGGGTGAGCAGGGTGGCGATCAGGGCGACCACGTAGACCGCGAAGACCACGGTGAGCATCGCCGGGGAGAAGCCCCAGAGGTGCTGGTAGACGACGTAGAGCGGGGATGGGACGGCGGCCGCGGCGGCGAACGTCACCAGGATGGCGGCGATCGCGGTGAACGCGGCGGGCCGGCTCAGGCGGGCCGGTGCGGCGGTGCGCTCGGCGACGATGGTCATGCAGCTCTCCCGTGATTGAACAGACAGGTCTGTCTAGTTGCGGGTTCTGACAGTAGACAGATCTGTCTGTTAGCGTCAATTGCATGTCCGTCACGTCACCCCGCAGGTCGGCCCGGGAAAAACTGCTGGCCGCCGCGGATGAGCTGTTCTACGCCGAGGGTGTGCACACCGTCGGGATCGATCGCGTGATCGAGCGCGCCGGCGTCGCCAAGGCGTCGCTCTACTCCGCGTTCGGCAACAAGGACGGCCTGGTCCGGGCGTATCTGCAGGGCCGGCACGAGGAGCGCCGCAACCGGATCCTGGGCCGGCTGGAGCGGTATGACGATCCGCGGGAGCGGCTGCTCGGGATCTTCGACTCGCTCGCCGAGTCGGCGGCGAAACCGGGCTTCCGGGGCTGCGCGTTCTACAACGCCGGCGCCGAGTCCGACCCGAACGGGGTGGTCCGCGAGGAGTCCTCGGCGAACCGGGCCTGGACCCGGCAGCTGATGACCGATCTCGCCCGGGAAGCGGGTGCGGCGGACCCGGCCGCGCTGACCGAGCAGCTGGTGATCCTCTACGACGGCGCGACTGTCGGCTCCCGCCAGGACGGCGGCCCGGCCGCCGCCCGGGGCGCCAAGGCGATCGCCGCCACGCTGGTCGACGCCGCCCTCACGCGCTAGCCCCCCGGCTGGACCCGCGCGGGGCCCGGCGGGCGCGCGGGGCACGGTCCCCGGCTGGGCCTCAGGGGTGCCTCCGCGACGCGGAGACACCCCTGAGAGCCAGCTGTTACGTACCCCATGGGGGTTATCGGTCTTGAGGCGCCGGATCGGTGAGCGGCTCGGCGACCCGGGCCGCCGGGAGCAGCGGCTGCGAATCGGAGAGCTCGGCGCTCAGCTCGGCCTCGTCGGCGACCAGGTCGGTGGGTTCGGCGAGCTTGCGGGTGCGGATCAGCGAGGCCAGCGCGCCCAGGACGGCCATGCCGATCGCCATCCAGAACACGATCACCAGGCCGTCGTGGAACGGGTTCGCGATCAGCCGGGGGAAGAACTCCAGGCCGGTCAGGTTCGCGGCGTTGCCGGCCGGCAACGCGTTCAGGGTCTGCGGGCCGAGCAACTCGGCGATCGGGTTGTAGCCGAGGAATGCCGCGAACAGCGTGCCCACCGGCGGCAACTCGGCGGCCCGGGCGGCCACGTCGGCCGGCACACCCTGCGCGGTCAGGCCGGCGTGCAGGCTGGCCGGCAGCGAGTCGGCCAGCCCGGCCACCATCAGCGAGAAGAAGACGCCGATCGAGAGCACCTGGCCGGCGTTCATGAAGGTGGCCCGCATGCCGGACGCGGCGCCGCGCATGTTCGCCGGGACGCTGGACATCAGCAGTGAGGTGTTCGGCGCCGAGAACAGGCCGCCGCCCAGACCGTTGATGAAGATCAGAACGGCGAACCAGGGATAGCTGAAGTCACCCGGCACGAGCAGCAGCCCGGCGAACGACACGGCCATCACCAGCAGGCCACCGGCCGCGAACAGGCGGGCGCCGAACCGATCGGAGAGGAACCCGGAGAGCGGACCGGCCAGCAGGAAGCCGATGGTCAGCGGGACCAGGTAGATGCCGGCCCAGAGCGGGGTCTGCTCGTAGTCGTACCCGTGCAGCGGCAGCCAGATGCCCTGCAGCCAGATGATCAGCATGAACTGCAGGCCGCCACGGGCCACGCTGGCCAGCAGGTTGGCCAGGTTGCCGCCGGTGAAGGCGGGATCGCGGAACAGCTTGAGCGGGAACATCGGCTCGGCGACCCGGGTCTCGATGACCCCGAAGACGACGAGCACCGCCGCGCCGCCGATCAGGCCGGTCAGCACCCACGGGTTGGTCCAGCCCTGGGTGTGCCCGCCGTACGGCTGGATCCCGTACGTGATGGCGACCAGCACCGCGGTGAGCCCGGCCGCGAACGTGGTGTTGCCCCACCAGTCGATCGTGGCTTTACGGCGCACCCCGGTGTCGTGCAGCGACCGGTACGCCCAGACCGCCCCGATCACGCCGAGCGGGATGTTCACCCAGAACACCGAGCGCCAGTCCCACTCGGCCAGGATCCCGCCGGCGACCAGGCCGATGAACGAGCCGGCCAGCGCCGAGACGATGTTGACGCCGAGCGCCATGCCCCGCTGCTCGGGCGGGAACGCGTCGGTGATGATCGCCGCCGAGTTCGCCATCAGCATGGCGCCGCCGACGGCCTGCGCGACCCGCCACCCGATCAGCCAGATCGCGCCGCCGCTGCCGGTGAACGGGTCGACGGCGAGGATGACCGAGGTGACCGTGAAGATCGCGAACCCGGCGTTGTAGATCTTGACCCGGCCGTACATGTCGCCGAGCCGGCCGAGCGTCACCACCAGCACCGCGGTGACGAGCATGTAGCCCATCAGCATCCAGAGCAGGTAGCTGACGTTGCCCGGCGCCAGCGGGTTGATGTTGATGCCCTTGAAGATGGCGGGCAGCGAGATCAGCACGATCGACGAGTTGATTGTGGCCAGGAGGTTGCCGAGCGTGGTGTTGGAGAGCGCGACCCACTTGTAACGCGGATGATCCACGGCGAGCATGCGATCAGTCCTTCCGATCTTCCATCAGCAGGTCATTCAGGCTGCCCAGGGCGGGCAGTGCGGCCACGATCGCGGCCTGCTCGCCCGCGGGCAGCCGGCGCAGCAGCCCGGCGAGCACCTCGGCGCGCTCGGCACGGCGCCGGGCGACCGCGTCCCGCCCGGCGTCGGTGATCCCGACCATCACCGCGCGGCCGTCGGCCGGGTCACTGCTCCGGGTGGCCAGGCCGTCCCGTTCCAGACGGGTGACCAGCTGCGTCATGGCCGGCTGGGTCACACCCTCGGGGGCGTGCAGCTCGCAGAGCCGGTGCGGTCCGGTTCGCTCCAGCCGGGCCAGGGTGGACGCGGCGGTGAGGCTGAGTTCCACCCGCGGTGTGATCCGCCGGAGGCCCGCGTAGAGAGATTCGAAGGCGGACGCGATGGCCGCGTCCTCGTCCGGGATGCGCACAGAAAATTTATATCATGTGCTTATGCAACTGTGCGGGGGTGGTCAGGTGTATTCCACCTGACGTGCGGCCGGGAATTCACACATGTTGCGGCCCGGGCTGCGACCATAACCAACCATGGACGAGTTCTGGCTCCATCCGAGGCTGGGGACGGCAACTCGGGACGGCCGGGCGCCACGGCACTACCTGGTGGCTCTTCAGCACGCCGTGCACACCATCGACGTCGACCCGCGTTGGCAGCAGTGGTGGAACTCCAGCGGCATCCGCGGGTGCCAGCTCGGCATCGTCACCGAGGGCCGCGAGCACCTGCGGCCCAGCGCCGACATCCGCCGGGTCGACGACCAGCTCCGCGCGATCTTCACCTGCGCGCTCCCGCCGGACTGCTCGGACCAGGAGCTGATGCGGCGCGCGGTGACCGAGGTCCGGACCATGTTCGAGGTGATCCGGGAGGCGATGGCACTGCCCGACCTGCCGCCGAGCCCGGAGCCGGCCCCGCCACCGGCCGGCGCGGACGACCTGCCGGTGATCGAGAAGGCGCTCACCTCGGTGCCCCGTGAGCTCGAGGAGCAGGGCTACCTGACGCTGACCCAGGTGCAGAATTTCTTCGGGTGACCACACCGTGCTGCTATCCGTCGTCCTGATGATCGCCGGACTCGTACCGGCTCCGGCCCCCGTCATGATCGCCCGGTACGGCTTCAACGGCCGGGTCGCCACGATCCTCGACGAGTCCGGCCTCGGTCACAACCTGCGGGTCGTCGCCGGCCACGGCGGGCAGGTCCGTCCGGTGGTGCACGGGCCGGGCAACGCGCTGGCCTTCCCGCCCCGCTGCGTGGCGTCGCTCTGCCCGCACGTGGCGTTGCAGAGCCCGAACACCGCCGACCTGAACCCGGGCACCCGCAACCTCGCGTACGGCGCCGACGTGCTGCTGCTGCCGACACAGACCAGCAAGGGGCAGAACGTGCTGCAGAAGGGCTACTCGAAGACCAGCAGCCAGTACAAACTGCAGATCGACGGGGTGGCCGGGCAGCCCAGCTGCGTGCTCGTCGACGTACGCCGGCCGGGGATCCGGATGGTGCGCAGCTCGGTCTCCGCCGCCGACGGGCACTGGCACAGCGTGCGCTGCGAGCGGGCCGGCAGCCGGTTCGACATCTACGTGGACGAGGTGCTGCGCGGCCGGAGCCGGATCCCGGCCACGCTGTCGGTGGCGAACAACCGGCCGCTGAGCATCGGGGGCAAGGGCGCCTACCGGGACAACGACCAGTTCAACGGCGCCCTCGACAACGTGTGGCTGCGGATCGGCTAGCCGTGCAGGGCGGTCAGTAGCGCGTTGTCGGGGGAGTCGCCGGAGAGCTCCCAGGCGAAGACACCGCCGAGCGCCTTGCTCCGGGCGTACTCGACCTTGCCGCGGACGGTGGCCGGGGTGTCGTACGACCACCACTGCGCCCCGCACCGGGCATACGCGGTCCCGCCCACCGTCCCGGTCGGCGGGCACCGACCGGCGAGGATCTTGTAGTCCTCCATCCCCTTCTCGTACTTCCCGGGCGCCGGACCGGTCGCCGCCGCACCCGGCGTGGCGCTGGCCACCCCGGTCCAGCCGCGCCCGTAGAACCCGACGCCGAAGAGCACCTTCGCGGCCGGCACCCCCTGCCGCAGCAGCTCGGACACGGTCGCCTCGGCGGTCGCACCGGCCCGCGGGATTCCCGGGTACGCGGTCAGCGGCGAGTGCGGCGCGGTGTGCACGTCGGTGTTCCCGGCGCCGAAGTAGTCGTACGTCATGGCACTGAGCCAATCCGCCTGCGCCGCCGCCCCGGAGTAATCCGCGGCCTGGAGTTTCCGCACGTCACCCGGCACCGCCGCGGTGATCAGCGCGCCGGCGCCGAAGGCGGTGCGCAGCCCGCCCAGCAGCCCGGTCAGCGCGTCCCGCCCGCTGGCGTCGCAGCTGATCCCGCACGCGTTCGGGTACTCCCAGTCCACGTCGATGCCGTCGAACACCCCGGCCCAGCGCGGGTCGGTGACCAGGTCGTGGCACGACGTGGCGAACGCCGCCGGGTCCTTGGCCGCCGCGGTGAACCCGGCCGACCACGACCACCCGCCGAACGACCAGAGGATCTTGAGGCCGGGGTGGGCCGCCTTCAGCTTCTTCAGCTGCCCGAAGTTGCCGCGCAGCGGGTCGGTGGGCGAGTCCGCGACGCCGTCGACACTGTCCGCCGCGCTGACCGGCTTCTGGTACGCCGCCCACGCGTCACCGACCCCGCAGCGTCCGCCGTCGACCTTGCCGAACGCGTACATCAGGTGGGTGAGCCGGTCGGCCGCGACGTTCTTCACCCGGAAGCCGCGCCCGTAGACCCCCCACTCGGTGAAATATCCGGCCACCACCCGGGTGACCGGGGGAGCGGGTTCGGGGCGGGACGGCGACTGACACGCCGACAAGATCAGCAGGAGAAGGGCGAAAGTCGCCGAACGGGCACGCACCGGCACGAAGCTAGCCCCCGGGACGGGTGATCTGCCCGCCGTTCCCTCGTTCGAGTGCGGGTGAGCCGGGCGGGACCGGCTGTGCGATCGTCGAGCCGTGGCACTGAGCCCGGAGTTGCGCACCCTGTTCACCTGGCGACGCGTGCTGCGCCGGGCCCGAGCCGTGCTGCGCAGCGCGACCACCACGTTCGTGGTGGTGACCGTGGCGCTGTGGCTGATGCCCGGTGTCGCCAGCGCCGACATCGCCGACACCCTGGGCCTGGTGGTGCTGGTTGCGCTGGTCGGCGCGGTGCTGCGCCCGCTGCTGCTGCTCGGGGTCACCGCGCTGGGCGGCTGGGGCGCGATGCTGTTCGGGGTGGTTGCCCAGGTCGTGGTGATGATGGTGGCGCTCAAGCTGGATCCGGCGAACCGGATCCGCGGGCTGCCGACCCTGGTGACCGCGGCGATCCTGGCGGTGGTCTTCGCGGCCCTGCTGGACTGGATGGCCGAGGCCGGCAGCGACGACACGTTCGTCCGGGAGGCCCGGCGGCTGATGCGCGGGGTGCGCCGCCGCGCGGCCCGGCGTGCCGGTGGCCCGCTACTGACCCTGCGCCGGTCGCGCCCGGGCACCGCGCCGGGCCTGCTGGTGATCCAGCTCGACGGGGTGGCCGAGCCGGTGCTGCGCTGGGCGATCCGGGCCGGCAACCTGCCGATCCTCGGGCACTGGCTGCGTTCCGGCAGCCACACCCTGCGCCCCTGGCACACCGGCCTGCCGTCCACCACCCCGGCGTCGCAGGCCGGCATCCTGCACGGTGCGTCCCGGCAGATCCCGGCGTTCCGCTGGTTCGAGAAGGACACCGGCAAGGTGATGGTCTCCAACCGGCCCCGCGACGCCGCGGTGATCGAGGTGCGGCTCAGCGACGGTCACGGCCTGCTCAGCGGGGGCGGGGTGAGCATCAGCAACGCGTTCGGCGGTGACGCCGCGACCAACCTGCTGACGGTCAGCCACGCCGCGCTGCCGGGCCGGTCGGCGCGGGGCTGGGCGGCGTTCATGGCGTCGCCGTACGGCTTCACCCGCGCCCTGGTCCTCGGCGTCGCCGAGGTGCTCACCGAGCTGCACCAGGCCCGCCTGCAGCGCCGGCGCAACCTGCAGCCGCGGGTCAGCCGCTCCGGCGCGTTCCTGGCCCTGCGCCCGGCCTCGATGCTGCTGCGCGACGTGAACGTCTCGCTGATGGCCGAGCAGATGGCCCGCGGCGTCCCGGTGATCTATTGCGACCTGGTCGACTACGACGAGGTGGCGCACCACGCCGGCCCGGCCCGGCCGGAGTCGATGCGCCAGCTGGAGAGCCTGGACCGGATGCTCGGTGTGCTCGAACGGCTGTCACCGGAGGCCGCCCGCCACTACCACGTCGTGGTGCTCTCCGACCACGGGCAGAGCCAGGGCGCCACGTTCCGGCAGCGGCACGGCGAGACCCTCGACCAGGTGGTCGAGCGGCTGACCGCGCCGGATTCCGCGTCCGCTCCCCGGCATCCCGCCGAGGAGCAGGGCAAACGCGCGCCGGACCCGCCCTCGGCCGCGCCGCTGCTGGTGATGTCGTCCGGGAACCTGTCGCTGGTCTACCTGACCCGCTTCCCGCACCGGGTCCTGCGGGCCGAGATCGAAGAGACATACCCCAGGTTGATCGCCGGGTTGGCCGCCCATCCGGGCATCGGGTTGGTGGTGGCCGGGGATGAGGACGGACCCATCGCGTACGGGCCGGGAGGCGCCCATCGGCTCACCGACGGTGTGGTGACCGGCAAGGATCCCCTTCTTCCGTACGGTGCGCAGGCCCGCGCCGATCTGCTGCGTCACCAGCGGGCGGCGCACATCGGCGACCTCGTCGTGATCAGCTCGGTGGATCCGGAGACCCACGAGGTCGCCGCGTTCGAGGAGCTGGTCGGCTCGCACGGGGGCCTGGGCGGCTGGCAGACCGACGCGATGATGGTGCACCCGGCGGCCTGGACGGTGGCCGGCGACCTGGACGGCCCGGACGAGGTGCACCGGCAGTTGGTGGCCTGGCTGGAGATGCTGGGCCTGCGGGAGCCGGTCCGCCCCGCGGTGCCGGCCGGCGACCCGCTGCACGTCGATGACCTGGACCGGGACCTGGCAGCGCGACTTTCGGAGAGCCGGGAGGGTTAGACCGGTGTGCGCCTGGGAGATCTGAAGTTCCTTCTGCTCGTTCCGCTCCTGCTGCTGCCCGCGGTTCCGGCGGCGGCCGCGGTGATCCGGGAGGCGCCGACGTTCAACGGCAACGTCCACGCGATCGCCCGCCGGGGTTCAACCGTTTACGTGGGTGGTGAGTTCACCGCGGCGATCGCGGCGGGGCGGAAGTATCCGCGGCAGCGGCTGGCGGCCTACGACTCCCGTACCGGTGCGCTGCTGCCCTGGAACCCGGCCGCCGACGACACGGTGCGGGCGCTGGTCACCACCCCGGACGCGGTCTACGTGGCCGGCTCGTTCCACACCATCTCCGGCAAGAAGCGGGACTCGGTCGCCCGGCTCAGCCTCGGCTCGGGCCGGCCGGCGCCGTTCGCTCCGGCGGTGGACGGCACCCCGTACGCCCTGGCCGCCGGAAGTGGCCGCCTCTACCTGGCCGGACGCTTCGCCCGGGTGGACGGCGCCGCCCGGTCCAACGTGGCCGCGTTCTCACTGGCCACCGGCCGGCTCGACCCGAAGTGGCACCCGGCCGCCGACGACCGGGTGCACAGCCTCGCGGTCAGCGGCGACCGGCTCTACCTGGGCGGCGGCTTCCACAGCGTGGACGGGGTCCGTGGCACGCTCCGGCTGGCCGTGGTGGGCGGGCGTACCGGCGCGGTCGACAAGCTGTTCCTGCCACGCCCGGTGGCCGAGGTGAACGCGATCGCGGTGGACGGCGCGGGCGTCTACGTGGCGACCGGCGGGCAGGGCGGGCGGGCCGTGGCATATGCCTTCGACGGCAAGCTGCGCTGGCAGCGCGTCTTCGACGGTGACGCCGTCGCGATCACCACGCTGGACGGGGTGACCTACGTGGGCGGGCACTTCGACCGGGCCTGCCTGACCGCGCGCAACGGTCCGCAGGGCGCCTGCCTGGACGGCGCGGTGCCCCGCGTCAAGATCGCGTCGATCACCTCGGCCGGCGTGCTCACGGAGTGGAACCCGCAGGCCAACGGCGTGATCGGAGTCCGCGTACTGAGCCCCGGCCACCACCCGTCAACGATCGAGGCCGGCGGCGACTTCACCACGATCGACAACCACCCCCGCCCCCACTACGTCAGCTTCTAACCCGCCGGGTCCCGCCCCCCCGGCTGGCTCGCAGGGGTGTCTCGGGGGTGGTGAGGGACCCCTGGGCGCCAGCCGGCGGTCCGCTCGCGGTTCTCGGCTGGCTTGTGGGGGTGTCTCGGGGGTGGTGAGGGACCCCTGAGCGCCAGCTGGGGTCAGGTGAGTTTGCGGGTGCGGGCGACCCGTTCGCTGATCGACCAGTAGCGGGCCGGCATCACCCGGGCCAGCAGGTCGGCGGCCCGCGCGGCCTTTGTGATCACCAGGCGCGGCCGGCGGGACTGGATCGCGGCCACGATCTGCCGGGCCGCCTCCTCCGGCGGCAGGGTCAGCGCCGTCTCGTGGAAGTGCCGGTTGTCGGCCGCCTGCGCGCCGTCCGCGTCGGTGCCGCTGAGCCGGGCGTTCAGGGCGATGTTGGTGCGCACCCCGCCGGGATGGACCACCGTCACGCCGACACCGCGCGGCGCCAGCTCGTGCCGCAGCGCCTCGGTGAAGCCGCGCACCGCGTACTTGCTCGTCGCATACGCCACCTGGCCGGGCGGCGCGATCAGGCCGAACAGGCTCGAGATGTTGACCACGTGCGAACCGGGCCGGGCGAGCAACTGCGGCAGGAACGCCTTGGTCATCCGGAGCACGGCATGCAGGTTGATCTCCAGCAGCCACTCCACGTCGGCCATCCGGTTCTGCTCGAACGTCCCGGACAGCGTTACCCCGGCGTTGTTGATCAAAAGATCCGCACCACCGAGGCGGGACGAGACTTCCGCGGCGAGATCGCCGCGGTCCGCACCGTCGCTGAGATCGATTTCGTACGTCGAGACGTCCGTCGCGCCGAGGTCCCGGGCCATCTTGGCGATCCCGGCCAGCCCGTCGGTGTCCTTGTCGACCAGGACCAGCACGGCGCGCCGCCGGGCGAGCTCCAGGGTCAGTGCCGCGCCGATCCCGCCGGCCGCCCCGGTGATCACGCAGGTGCGTCCCGCGAACGTGAACCGTTGCACGTCTAGCCCCTTCCGTGCGCTCCGTGGCCGCGCTGTCACTGGCGATTATCCCGGTCTGCGGCCGATCCCGCCCGCCCCGTCCTACTGATAACCGCCGCTTACCAGTGACACAGGATGCCCATAGGGACGGTGGCCAGTCTCTTCGGAGCGAAGCAACCGACCGAGGAGCAGACATGACCGCGTATGACCCCTCAGAACGCTCCGCCCCCGCTCACCCGGCCGGCCCGCCGGTCTCCTGGCCGCCGTCGGCCGAGTTCGCCGCCCGGCCGCCCGAACCCGAGCCGGCGCACGGCTCCTGGGCCGGCGCGACCGGGTCGTGGTCGGCCGAGCGGGAGATACCGACAAACCAGTGGCAGTCCCCGACCGGCGAGCCGGGAGGTGTGCCCGCCGCCTGGCTCGACTCCCCCGTGGCGCCAGGCGGCGCGCACGCTTCCCGGGACCGCCCGGGCGGCTGGTCCTCGGACGACAACTGGGGCGCCGACCCCGCCCGCGCCGCCTATGCCTCGTCCGCTTCGGCGGCTGTCGCTTCCACCGGGTACCGGGAGCCGGTTCCGGCGCAGCACGTTCACCGCGAGGTGGGGGTGCACGCCGCACCGGCCGCCGAGCCCGCGCCGTGGGCGCCGCCGGGCGCTGGCCAGCCCGGCGAGGACGGCAGGCCGGCCCGGAGGAGTCCGAAGATGGCGCTGGTCGCCGCCCTGGTCGCGGCCGCGCTGGCCGGCGCGGGAGTGGGCGCCGGTGTCACCGCGGCACTCTCCGGGGACAGCAGCTCGTCGGTGCCCGCCGGTGGTGCACCAGGTCAGGGCGGTGGCGCACCCGGCCAGAACGGGCAGGCGCCGACCGGCACTCAGCCGTCCGCCGCCGCGACCGGCACCTGAACTTTCCTCTGGGGGTAGAAGCAGAGATGGTCCCTGCCGTGGGCGGCGGGGACCATCTCTGTGTTCCGGGAGCACGCTCAGGGCGGTGCTCTGTGCGTACCAGAAAAATGAAGCGCGGACCGGGATGCTGACAGCGGCCCGGACCAAAGTCGATCTTGGATTGGGCCGGCCGGGTCAGACCGGGTTCTCCTCGGCCGGAGCGGCCGGAGCAGCGGGGGCCGCCGAAGTCGGTGCGATGGCGGCGGCTGCGGCGCGGGCTCGGCGGCGGCGGATGTGCCGGACGTGCAGCGTCACGTAGGTCGCGACGGCGGCCACGCCCAGCCCGATGGCCAGCCATTTGTACCTGTGCGCGTGCTCCATGATCATCACAAGGTTCGAGCCGAGCAGGTACGACACCGTGGTCCACCAGCCGACCCAGAGGGCCGCGCCGATCGCGTTGTAGATCAGGAAGGTCTTCCACGGCATGTTGGTGATGCCGGCGATCACGCCGTTGAGCTGCCGCAACCCGTCGATGAACCGGGCCACCACGATGATCCGGTTGCCGCGCCGGGCGAAGAACTGCTCGGCCTTCTCCAGGCGTTCCGGGGTGACGAAGATGTATTTCCCGAACCGGTCGACGACCTTGCGGCCGCCGCGCAGGCCGATCCAGTACCCGATGTTGTCGCCGACCACCGCGGCGATGAACGAGATCAGCGCGACCACGTAGATGTTCAACCGGCCGGTGCCGGAGTAGATCGACGCGGCCACCATGATCGTCTGGCCCGGCGCTGGCACACCGAAACTCTCCACGCCGATCACTGCGGCGATGGCCAGATAACCCCAGCGGTCCAGGAGCGGGGCGACGCTGTGCAGGAATCCGGGGAGCTCGGTTGAAGGTGGCATCGGCTAACACGGTAGCCGCCGATGGTGACGCCGGTCGCACGGACCTGGTTCCGTTACCACGGTCAGACCTTTCGGGTAGCGGCCCGGTACACGTTCGGTGAGAGTGAACGGATGCTCGATACCGGCGTGGTGACGCGCACCCGGACGGCCCCGGCACTCGCCGCGCTCTCGGTCGGCACCTTCGCCATCGGGATGACCGAGTTCGTGATCACCGGCCTGCTGCCGGACATCGCCACCGACCTGCGGGTCAGCATCCCGACCGCGGGTCTGTTGATTTCCGGGTACGCCCTGAGCGTCGTCTTCGGCGGTCCCCTGGTGACCAGCCTGCTCGTCGCGCGCTCCCGCCGGCCGGTGCTGGTCGGGTTGCTTGCCTTCTTCGTGCTCGGCAACGTGCTGTCGGCGCTGGCCACGGCGTACCCGTTGATGTTGGCGGGCCGGGTGGTGGCCGCGCTCGGACACGGCTCGTTCATCGGTTTCGCCACCGTGGTCGCCGGTGACCTGATGCCGGATCGGCGCAGCCGGGCGATCGGGGCGATGCTCGCCGGTCTCACCCTGTCGACGGTGGCCGGGGCGCCGCTCGGCACCCTGCTCGGTCAGCAGCTCGGCTGGCGGGCCACGTTCTGGACGATGGCCGGGCTGGGGCTGATCGCGGCACTGGCCACCGCGCTGTTCGTACCGGACAGCCGGCCGGCGCGCAGCACCGGGCAGCTCGGCGCGTTCCGGAACCTCGAGCTGTGGCTGGCCCTGGCGCTGACCGCGTGCGCGTTCGGTGCGGTGTACGCCCCGTACACCTACGTGGCGCCGCTGATGACCGACGTGGCCGGGTTCCCGGTGGGCGCGCTGCCCTGGCTGCTGGCCCTGTTCGGCACCGGACTCGTACTGGGCAACGTGATCGGCGCGCGAGCCGCGGACCGGTGGCTGATGGGCACCGTCGTCGGCGCCTCGGTGGCCATGCTCGCGGTCCTGCTGATCTTCCCGGTGGCCGCGCGTTCACCGGCCCCCGCCGCGATCACGCTCTTCGTGCTCGGCGTGGTCGCGTACGCCACGGTGCCGGGCCTGACCAACCGGGTGCTTGTCGCCGCCGGCCCGGACGGGCAGAACCTGCTCGCCTCGTCGGCCGCGGTGTCGGCGTTCAACCTGGGGAACGCGGCCGGTGCGTACTTCGGCGGCCGGGCGATCGCGGACGGCTGGGGCTACGCCTCGACGCCGTTGGTCGGCGCGGGGATGGAGGCTCTCGCGCTGGTCCTGGCCGGGGTCCTGCTCGCAAGAAGGTCCCGATCCACGCTGGACCGGGACCTTCTCGACGACAGGGTTTAGCTGGTTGCTCTACAGCGTCCCGCTCTGCTTACAGCGTCCCGCTCTGCTTTACAGCGTCTCGCTGGCGAGCTGGCCGCGCAGCTTGACGAGCGCCTTGGTCAGCAGGCGGGAGACGTGCATCTGGGAGATGCCGATCTGGTCGGCGATCTGCGACTGGGTCAGGTTGCCGTAGAACCGCAGGGTCAGGATCTTCTGCTCCCGCTCGTTGAGCGTGGCGAGTGCGGGGCCGAGGGCCACGCGGGTCTCGGCCAGCTCGAACTCGTGGTCCTCGCCGCCGAGGGTGTCGCCCAGCTCGGTGGTGCCGTCGGCGCTGATCGGGGTGGAGAGGCTCGTGGCGTTGTAGGCGCGGGCGCCTTCCAGGCCCTCCAGCACCTCCTCCTCGCTGATACCGAGGTAACCGGCGATGTCCGGCACGGTCGGCGAGCGGTCCAGGCGGTGGGTCAGGGTGCTGTTCGCCTCGGTGATCGCGAGGCGGAGCTCCTGCAGACGGCGCGGGACGCGGACCGACCAGGTGCGGTCGCGGAAGTGGCGCTTGATCTCGCCGATGATGGTCGGGATCGCGTAGCCGGCGAAGTCGACACCGCGCTCCGGGTCGAACTTGTCGACTGCCTTGATCAGACCGACCATGGCGGTCTGGATCAGGTCGTCGGTGGGCTCGCCGCGACCGGAGTACCGGTTGGCGAGGTGGCGAGCCAGCGGCTGCCAGGCCTCGATCGCCCGGTCGCGCAGCGCAGCCCGGGACGGGTGCCCGGCCGGCATCGCGGCCATCGCGTTGAGCAGTTCCGCCGCGCTGTCAACGGGGCTTTCGGCGCTGGCCTCCGTCGTCGTCGCGACGGAAGTCGAAGTCGAAGTCTCCATGACTGTCATGCGTGGTCCTCCCTGGCACCTTCCCGAAGAGCCGGTCCCATTCGTGCTTGGGGCCTGGATCGTCGGGGTATCCATCTCCACAGACGACGCGTTCAAGACCGTCGCCGTCCGCTGCTGCTGTCTGTTCGGCTGCGACCACCCTAGCCGGTCGACCGAGGAAAGACTAGCCGAAAGTATGAGTGACACTCGGCCGAGTGGAGTGCTGGGCCTCGATGGCCGGCGAACCTGCAGGTGAGGCCTTTATAAAGCGCCCTCCTTATATAGGGAGCCGCTGACCATCCGGAATCGTGTGATCACAGTGCGCACAATGGGCGCACCGTTCACGCCCGTATCGACTGGTCCGGTGCGGCCCGGAGCACTCATCTGCCTCACGCGTGTCGTCCTCGGGGGGTCGATTTGGTGTCGTGCGGGGGACCGGGTAATGTTCTCCAAGTCGCAGGGAAACGGGCGAGGCAAGCGGGGAGATCCGCTACCGGCCGTCCTGCGAAACCCCAAAGACTGAACGCGAGAATTCATCGTGTAAGGTTCCGCGGGACTCGAGCGAAAATCGGTTCGGTTAAATCTGAGGGAAACCGCGGATTTGGCGAAACGAAAGAGCGAGAGTAAAGTCGAACGAGTGCCCCGGGGAACGGGCCGCGAGAGCGGAACGTTTGAAGGTGTGCGGTTGTTCTTTGAGAACTCAACAGGGTGCTTGATAAGCCAGTGCCAA
>NZ_LLZH01000179.1:0-372 GCF_001509495.1 Actinoplanes awajinensis subsp. mycoplanecinus
GCCGGTGCGCCGGTCCGGGCCGGTCTTACGCGACAACGCCCGCCCGAGGGCGCGCATGCGCTGCTGGGCGGCAACCAGGTGGCGCGGGTTGCCGATCAGCTCCCCGGTGGACAGCACCGCCAGGTGCTTGATCCCGACGTCCACACCGGCCACCGACGAGGGCCGGGCCGGTGCCCGCTCGGCGCGTTCGACTCCGACCGTGAACGACACGTGCCAGCGCCCGCCGTCCCGGCGCACGGTCGCGGACATGATCCGGGCCGTGCCGGCCTCGACGCGGCGGGCCAGCTTGCGGGCCGACTCGTGCAGCTTCAACCGGCCCAGCCGGGGGAGCACGACGTGCATCCGGTCCGGCTCGACCCGGATCGCTCCGGT
>NZ_LLZH01000180.1:0-368 GCF_001509495.1 Actinoplanes awajinensis subsp. mycoplanecinus
GCCTACCTGAGGTCCCGTTACCTATGCGCTCATGTCAATCGAAAGAGTGCTGACAATCAGCCAAAACACTTAACCGCGCGGCCTTGCCACCTGGGGGCGCTAGCCGCACGCACAACCCGACCGCGGACCGCCACCGCCCCCGAACCGACCCACCACGGACTCCTACCGCCCCATTGGTGCCGAGCGCGGACTCCTACCGCCCCACCAGCGCTGAGCGCGAACTCCTACCGCCCCATTGGTGCCGAGCGCGAACTCCTACCGCCCCACCGGTGCCGAGCGCGGACTTCCACCGCCCCACCGGCATCGATCACCCACGCCGACCCGTCGAAGGACCACTGAGCGACCGAACATCCCGGGCCGCACCCCCA
>NZ_LLZH01000181.1:0-362 GCF_001509495.1 Actinoplanes awajinensis subsp. mycoplanecinus
CAACGACACCCCTACCCACCTGCACCCGAACACATCGGGACCACTCCAAGACCGCAGGGCCCCACCGAGATCAAAATAGGCTGAGCGGTATTGCAACGAGTCCGGCTGGTTCTGACGGCCCCCTCAACCCCGCTATAACGGCCGCCAGAACCAGCCCTCCGTGACCGGCTGGCCCCAGCGGCCCCCTGTCCGTGATCACCGTGAGCGCTCGCTGAGCCGGCCCGGCGAGCAGCCGTCGTGGCCTCAGTACCGCCACGAGCACCGCCGGCGCTCGCCGCAGCCGATCAGCGGGCAGCCGTGGTGATCTCACCGCGCCGGACGCAGGCCCGCCCTCCCAGGGGGCTCCCCCTTTGACAGTGTGG
>NZ_LLZH01000182.1:0-362 GCF_001509495.1 Actinoplanes awajinensis subsp. mycoplanecinus
ACCGCGGGGCTTTGCACCCTGGGGGCGGTAGCCACCCGCACAACCCCCCCGCGGCCCGCCACCGCCCCCGAACCGCCCCACCGGGGACCCCTGCCGCCCCTTCATCGCCGAACGCGGACCCCTGCCGCCCCGCCGACGCCGAACGCGGCCCCCCGCCGCCCCCTCAGTGCCGAGCGCGGACTCCGGCCGCCCCACCGAGGCCAAGCGCGGACCCTGGCCGCCCCTTCAGCCCCGAGCGCGGACTTCCACCGCCCCGCCGGCATCGATCACCCACGCTGATCGTTACAGCGACGCTGAGCGACTGGACATCCCGGCCCGCAACGACACCCCTACCCACCTGCACCCGAACACATCGGGACCAC
>NZ_LLZH01000183.1:0-359 GCF_001509495.1 Actinoplanes awajinensis subsp. mycoplanecinus
GCGCGGCGTCGAGGACGCCGAGCGGTCCCTCGCCCGCACCGTGGAGGAGTCCGCCCAGCGGCAGCGCGACGCGCAGACGCGCGTCCGCGACGCACAGAAGGACCTGCGGGACGCGCAGATCGACGCGCGGCAGGCACAGCTGTCCCTCACCGACGCCCGCCGCGAGGCGACGCGCTCCCTGGAGGACATGAACTCTCGGCTCGCCGACGCCCAGCTCGACGAGCGCGAGGCCGTGGCGCGGCAGGCCGAGGCGCAGCGCGCGCTGACGGCCGCCCGCGAGAACCCGGGCGTCACGCCGGAGCAGCTCGCGAAGCTCGAGCTGGCCTACGACCGGGCCACCCTCACCCTGGAGGACCAGC
>NZ_LLZH01000184.1:0-353 GCF_001509495.1 Actinoplanes awajinensis subsp. mycoplanecinus
AGCGGGTGGTGTGCCATCGAGCGTGCCGGGTTGAGCACCTCCACCAGATACTCGAACGGCACATCCTGCTGGCCGTACGCGGCCAGATCCACCTCACGCACCCGATCCAGCAACTGCCGGAACGACGGCTCCCCGGACACATCCGTACGCAGCACCAGCGTATTGACGAAGAAACCCACCAGGTCGTCGAGCGCCTCATCCATCCGACCCGCGATCGGGCTACCGATCGGAATGTCCTCACCGGCGCCGAGACGACTCAGCAACGTCGCCAGACCGGCCTGCAACACCATGAACAAACTGGTCCCACTGCCACGGGCGAGCTCCACCAGAGCCCGGTGCAGATCCGCGTCCCA
>NZ_LLZH01000185.1:0-347 GCF_001509495.1 Actinoplanes awajinensis subsp. mycoplanecinus
CGACCAGTACGCCACCGGCAGCGCGTTCAGGATCGGGAACCGGACTTGGGCGCCCTGCACGGGCAGCGGACGGAACAGCTGGAGCACGGCGCTCTGCTCGGTCGCCTTCCCCAGCATCTCCGAGGAGACCTCCTCGGGGATGAGCGCGGCCGCGTCGGTACGGCTCGTGATGTTGTTGTAGGCCACGGCGGCCCCTCCTTCTGTGAGACCGGCCGGACCCTGCCGCGCCGGAAGTGATCAGGACCTGCCGGCCTGCTGCCGGATCAGGTCGTTCATGGATGACGGGCGGGCCGTCGGCCGGACGCCACCGTCGAAGCTGGGGGCGCTCGGACCCGCCGTCTTCAGGG
>NZ_LLZH01000186.1:0-343 GCF_001509495.1 Actinoplanes awajinensis subsp. mycoplanecinus
GGGCTGGGCGCAGCTCGGCTGGTCCGCGAACACGATCAGCCCCACCAATCCCGGTGTCGGGCTGCTGATCTCCGAGGGCGGAAGTCCGCACCTGGTGAAAGTCGCCTACCTCGACGACGACGCCTGTGCCGCGATCGCTAAGTACGCGGCATCGCTGCGTCGCACGGTCCGTGAACGGAGCCCTGGCCGAACGCTGGTCGCGGCCTGACGGACCTCTCATAGACCACCCGCAAACGGCGGATGGAAAACCGATCCCTAGCGAAGGGAGGGCCGATCTCATGGCCCGCAACACGCACCTGCCCGCACCGCAGCCGACCCGTCCGGTTGTCCACTACTACCCGGA
>NZ_LLZH01000187.1:0-339 GCF_001509495.1 Actinoplanes awajinensis subsp. mycoplanecinus
CATCTGCCGCCCTCGGGTGGGCGATAGCCGTCCGCAAAGCGAGATCGCGTCCTCCTACCGCCCTCCCGCGGGCGGCAGATGTCCGCAATCGTCGACCGCGGTCCCCTACCGCCCCTTGGGCCATCGGGGCAGATCGATCAATTGCCGGGCGGGGCCGGGCGACGGCGGGATGATCAGCCGCCAGGGCAAGCCGGGAGGAAAGTGGGCGTGGTCGTCAGCCGCTAGGACCGAGCCGCCGGCTGGCGCGGACGTCGGCTGACAAGACCGAGTTGTTGGCTGGTGGGAACGTCGGCTTTCAGGGGGGCGCCGGGAGGTGGGGGGGTTAGCTGGTGGGGGTGA
>NZ_LLZH01000188.1:0-335 GCF_001509495.1 Actinoplanes awajinensis subsp. mycoplanecinus
CCCGCCTGCCCATGCCGGACCTGAGCGGCCGGCCACCCAGGCCGCACCGGCACGACCGGCCGCCCAAGCCCAACAGGCACGATCGGCTGCACAGGTCGGGCTGGATACCCGGGTCGGGCCGAGGCGGCAAGTTGCTCAGGTTCGACTGGCCTGCCTGGCCGCACGAGCTGAGTCCACCCGGGCCGCCCGGCAAGGGCGACCGGCGGGCCAAGGGCTGCTTTCGGCTCCCCGCGGACCCGCTCGCTGCGCTGCAACTTGTCGGCGCGACGTCGGCGTAGGCCGAAAGCGCGGCGACGTTCATGGTCGCGGGGGAATGCGTCGCGGTCAAGGGAAAA
>NZ_LLZH01000189.1:0-107589 GCF_001509495.1 Actinoplanes awajinensis subsp. mycoplanecinus
TAGAGTGACCACCCTCTATACAGGAGCTCCGCTGTTTCCTGCCTACGACACACCTTGACGACCACCCACACCGCCTAACTGAACGGCGTTGGTTCTAGAACAGCGTGAGTGGCTCGTCCTCGACCGGCAGCGGCGCCGGCTCGGGCAGCGCCGGCAGCTCCGGGACCAGCACGCGGACCTCGTCGTGGAACCGGCGGGCCAGCTCCGGCGCGTCGGCGTTGTCCGGGGTGTGCAGGAACACCGTCGGTGAGCGGCCCTCGCGCAGCCAGCCGGCCACCGTCGCCACCCAGGGCTGCCAGCCGGCCACCGTGCGGGCGGTGTCGTCCCGGCCCAGGTAGCGGACGATCGGGTGGTCGGTCAGCGCGGTGTCACGGCGGGGCATCCGCGGCTTCTTGGTCCAGGCGTCCCGCTCGGCGTCGCTGGTCGGCGGGGTGTCGAAGAACGCCGTGGTGTCGAACGGGATCCACTCGGCGCGCAGGGGCGCCAGCACCGCCTCGAGGGCCCGGGGGGCGGCGAAGAAGTCCGGGTGGCGCACTTCCACCGCGTACCGGAAAGAAAGCGGCAAGGTGCGCAGGAACCTGGAGAGAACGCCGAGGTCGTCGGGTCCGAAGGACCCGGGCAACTGGATCCAGAGAGCGGACGCGCGCGGGCCCAGCGGCTCGATCGCGTCCAGGAAGATCCGCAGCTCGTCCTCACCGCCGGACAGCCGCAGCTCGTGGGTGATCCGCTTGGGGATCTTCGGGATCAGCCGGAAGTCCGGAGCGGTCTGCTGCGCCCAGCTGGCCGCGGTCTCCCGGGGCGGGATGGCGTAGAACGTGGTGTTGCCCTCGACCGCGTTGCACCAGCCGGCGTAGGCCCGCAGCTTCTCCCCGGACGGCAGCGGATGCGGGGTGAACCGACCCTGCCAGGACTTCAGGGACCACATCGCGCAGCCCACGTGCAGCGGTTGAATACGGGATCGCACGGAAGAACGCTATCGGGTACCGCGCGTAGCGCCTCTATTAGGTACGGTCGGCGTCCGGGAATCGGGCCGAGGGGGAGCCGTGCCGTACACGCCGGGTGAGGTCGCCGGGAAGATCGGCGTCAGCATCGACACGCTGCGCTACTACGAGCGGATCGGGCTGCTGCACGGCATCGAACGCTCCTCGACCGGTCAGCGGGTGTTCTCCGACGACGACCTGGGCCGGATCGGTCTGCTGCGCTGCCTGCGCGACTCGGGCATGCCGATCGCCCGGCTGCGGCGCTTCGCCGAGTTGCTGCACGACGGCCCCGGTGCCGCTGAGCAGCGCGTCGAGCTGCTCGCCGAACACGACCGGGAGATCGACGAGCGGGTCGCGCAGCTCCGGCACGAACAGGCTCGTGTCCGCGACAAGATCGCCTGGTACCGTGCCGAGACCGTTCGCCAGAGGGAGGCCACGTGAGCCGGGTCGTCATTCGTGCCGCCTCCGTCGTGCTGCTGCTCGCCGGCACCGCCGGCGGCGTCTACATCGGACAACAGCGCCCACCGGCGACCACCGACGTGGCCATGGACTCGGTGCAGGCCGAGGGCGCCGAGATGCAGCTGCTGAAACAACGGCAGAACGAGCACGCGGTCGCCCGCGCCCGGGTCACCCAGGCCGAGGGCGCCGCCGCGCAGAAGGCCGCCGTGGTCGCCAAGACCGCCGCCGGGTACGCCAAGAACCTGGACAAGAGCGTCATCGCCGCGAAGAAGGCCGCCCAGCAGCAGAGCAGCGGCCCGGTCGCCTACGCCGGCCCGATCCCGACCTCGTGCAACGAGTTCAGCGGCAGCCGCGCGATCGGCTGCGCCCTGACGCTGTCCGCCGGTTTCGGCCTGGACCAGTTCGCCTGCCTGAACAAGCTGTGGAACAAGGAGAGCGGCTGGAACTACCGCGCCGAGAACCGCAGCTCCGGCGCGTACGGCATCCCGCAGTCCCTGCCCGGCTCGAAGATGGCGTCGGAAGGCGCCGACTGGAAGACGAACCCGGCCACGCAGATCAAGTGGGGGCTGGGCTACATCAAGGGCCGCTACGGCACCCCGTGCAAAGCCTGGTCCAACTCGGAGTTGCACAACAGCTACTGATTCAGAGGCCTGGCCGTGATGCCGGTTCCCGCACCCGGCCAGGTCTCTGCTTTTTATCCACGAAGAGATTACACCGTCGCGGCAAGCTAGAACGGGTCCGTTGCTGGAGCGCTGGCCAGAAACAACTTCAGAATGGCAATGAAGATTTTTATGACGCACGGCCACGTTCACTCCGGTAATCGACGTGACAAAACTCATATCATCGCCAAGCATTGACAGTTGTGGTTAGAGTGATGTCGATCGGCAATCGCCGATTGTGGCGATGTACCGAACCAATTTCGGGGGAAAATTATGCTTGTGAGCAAGATGATGAAGGCCATGGTGGGAGCGGCAATCGTTTCAGGAGCGCTGCTGGGAAGCGCCACAGTTGCGCAGGCAGCGGAGTCTGCCCTTCGCTATCCGAGTGGTTGCCGGTCGTGGATCGACTCGAACAAGAAATGGATCCACATCGAGTGCCAGGGAGGCACCGGCGCCTTCCGTGGGGTGATCACCTGTCGGAAGAACTCGAAGGATACCGTGACGAAGGGCCTTTGGACTGACCCCCGGAGCGTAGGCACCATGCGGTGCCCCGCGGACGGCAGCATCGCGGTCAAGGCGGACTTCGAAATCCGAAACTGAGCAGACTCTAGCCAGCCGTTCGCCGGAGAAATTCGATCCTTGAAATTTCTCGGGAGACCAAAGTCCTGTTCTGAGGCGTAGCCCCGTGGATAGGGAAGAGGCCCTGGATCGCCGAACGAAATCGGCATCCGGGCCTCTTGCCGCGTCGAATTCACCACAAAGTCTGATCCTGCCTGCCGTGACCGGCGGTCTACCCAGCGGTCGCTGCGCTCATCGTCTGGGACCGCAGTGGTTCACCGCTTGAGGGGGCCAGCGCGCCTATGTCCGTACGCTGGCGAAGCTGACCCGCGTGCGCACGGCGACCCCGCTGACCCGTCGATGAGGCGCCTGACAGAGTCGACCCATGCCGGATTCGATCTACGACGTCATCCACCGCCGCCGGGACGTGCGCGGCGAGTTCACCGGGGAACCGCTCGCTGACGACGTACTGGAAAGGGTCCTCGCAGCGGCGCACGCCGCACCGAGCGTCGGTCTGTCGCAGCCGTGGGATTTCGTGGTGATCCGCGACCGGGGGATCCGCAGTGAGTTCCACCGGCACGTGCACGAGGAGCGCGAGGTGTTCGCCGCGACGCTGACCGGCGAGGCCGCCGACCGGTTCGCCCGCATCAAGATCGACGGGGTGCTGGAGTCGACGCTGTCGATCGTGGTCACCTACGACGCGGACCGGGGCGGGCCGGCCGTGCTGGGGCGGCACGCGATCGCCGACGCCGGGCTCTACTCGGCCTGCCTGGCCGTGCAGAACCTCTGGCTGGCGGCGACCGCGGAGGAACTCGGCGTGGGGTGGGTGTCGTTCTACCGCGAGGAGTTCCTCGGCAAGCTCCTCGGCATCCCGGACGGGATCCGGCCGATCGCCTGGCTGTGCGTGGGCCCGGTCAGCCGGCTGAGCGACGTCCCCGACCTGGAGCGGCACGGCTGGCGGAAGCGGCGTCCACTGGCGCAGGCGGTGCACCAGGATCGGTGGTGACCGGGGCGCGCATCTGCCACGCGTCGGTGACCAGCTCGGTCAGGCGCGGCACGTCCACCGCGGCGAGCCGCACCATGACCAGCGGGAACCCGTCGTAGCCCGGGGTGGTGAAGAACAGGTCGGGCTCGCCGAGCAGCAGCGCCTGCTTCTCCGCCTCGTCGCCGACGTAGAGCACCGCGATGTCGGTGCGGATCACCCGTGGCTTGCCCGGGACCCGCTCCGGATATGACCAGATGAAACCCTTGTTCGCCACCCGGAAGTCGAAGCCGTCACTCGCGATCTCGACCACGCCGGGGAGTGCCAGCGCGAGCCGGCGTACGTCTTCAGCGTCAGCCATGCCGTTGAGGATAGGGAGCCGAGACGATCACCTCCACCAGGCGTGACTGATCGTTTACGGTGTTCCCGGCGAGCGTGACGATCCTTACCGACTTAACCCTCAGTGAGGGAAAAATACTTAAATTTCGGACAGCGACGTTGCCTCGCACCGACGCGACCGTCGACCATCCGGCTCCGGCGTCCACCTGCACATCCCAGTCCCGCAGCCCCCACGACGCCGTCGTCACCACCTCCACCTTCCCCACCACCTGCGCACGATCCCACGACATCTGCCACCAGTCCGGCCACCGCTTCCCGGTCCCGTCGTTCCACATCGTCGCCGGATCCCCGTCGATCGCCGCGCACGCCCCCGATCCGGCCCGCGCCGACGACGCGCTCACCCGCGACGCGAGCCGCATCAGATCCGCCGACGGTTCCGGCTCACGCACCGTCACCGGCACGTCCTTCCCGCTCACCCGCACGTGATAGACCCCGGCCGGCGTGCCCGTCGCCGCGCGCACCGCCACCGGCACGCTGCGGGTGTATCCCGGCGGCAGCCAGCTCGAGATCATCTTTCGGGGCAGGTGCAGTGCGGCGGGCGCCTCCAGGAACGCGTCCGCGTAGATCGGCTCCGGACCGTCGTTGGTCATCCGGACCACCAGGTCGCTGCCGTTGCACTGCCCGGTCGTGATCGCCAGGGCGCCGGGATCGACCGAGACCAGCAGAGCCGCCACGAGCCCGAGCGCGATCACGCCGCCACCAGCCCCGGCCGCTCCCGCTCGGACACGAACGACGCCCGGGTGGACACCGTCCCGCCGCGCCGGGTGACCTCCGACATCACCCGGTAGTCGGCGCGCAACCGGTCCCGGGTCAGCTCGCACCGCAGGTATCCGCGCTGCGCGTTCGCGAACCGCAGGTGCGGGTTGTACTCGCGCTGCAGGTCCAGCTGCGGCGTGCTGTCGCTGCCGTCCCCGGCGCTGGAGATCGACGTGCCGACCAGTTCCACGGCGACCGGCCGCTCGTCCGGGCGCAGGTGCAGGTCGGCGGCGTAGTTGTAGTGCAGGTCGCCGGAGAGCACCACGGTGCCGGGGGTGCGGGCGGCCTGCTCGAGGATCCGCTGCCGGTCGGGAGGGTAGCCGTCCCACTTGTCCATGTCGCGGCGGTCGGCCGGGCCGCCGTACCGGCACTCGGCCATCATGACCTGCTGGGCGAGCACGCTCCAGCGGGCCTCGGAGCGGCCCATCCGGTCGAGCAGCCAGTCGCGCTGCGGTGCGCCGAGCAGCGTACGCCCGGGGTCCTCCCGGTCGGCGCAGCCGGCCCGCAGGTTGTCGCCGCAGACCTGGTCGGAGCGGTACTGCCGGGTGTCCAGCAGGTACGCCTCGGCCAGGTCGCCGAAGCGGAACCGGCGGTGCAGCGACATGTCCGGTCCGGCCGGCGCGTGTGACCGGCGCAGCGGCTGGTTCTCCCAGTAGGCGCGGTAGGCGTCGGCGCGCCGTACCAGGAAGTCCTGCGCCGGCACGTCCGGGAATCGCGATACGGCGTCCGCGTAGTTGTCCTGCACCTCGTGGTCGTCCCAGGTCAGCATCCACGGGAAGGCGGCGTGCGCGGCCTGCAGGTCCGGGTCGGTGCGGTGCAGCGCGTACCGCATCCGGTACAGGTCGAGGGTGTCGGTCTCCAGCTCGAACGTGTCCGGCAGTGCCAGCCCGGTGTCCAGCCGGTTGCCGCCGACGCTGTCGATCGCGCCCTCGTAGATGTAGTCGCCGAGGAAGAAGACCACGTCGAAGTCCTCGGCCGCGGCGTGCCGCCACGCGTCGTAGTAACCGTCCGAGTAGGACTGGCAGGACGCCACCGCGAACCGCAGCGCCCGGGGCGACGAGGTCCGGGCCGGCGTGGTCCGGGTCCGGCCGGGCGGGCTGAGGTGGCCGCCGGTGCGGAACCGGTAGTGGTAGTCGCGTCCGGGCCGCAGCCCGCGCACGTCGACGTGGACGGTGTGGCCGAACTCCGGCGCGGCGGTCGCGGTGCCGCTGCGGACCACCCGGGTGAACCGGTCGTCCTCGGCCACCTGCCAGCCGACCGGGTAGGGCACCGGTGGCAGGCCGCCGGCCGGTTCCAGCGGGCGGGGCGCGAGCCGGGTCCAGAGCACCACGCCCTCGGGCAGCGGGTCGCCGGACGCGACGCCGAGCGTGAACGGGTCCGCGATCCGGGGCCGGGGGAGCGCTCCGGTCAGCGCGGCTCCGCTGAGGGCCAGGAATCGACGGCGCGGTAACCCCACAGTGAAAACTCCTATTTCGGAAAATTCAGGACAGCTGAGGCTACTTCCGGGTCCGGGGGGATAGGGGATGACCTGGCCGGATGTTTCCTCTCCGTACACACGCCCGAAACGGTCTTCTTGTGCGGGAAACAAGGAGTTCACGGCAAAACCCATCCACGGTCGTCGAACTCCCGTAATTCTTCGGTGTCCCGTTTTCATCCCCGATGGGAGCACCAGATGCGCGTTGTCACCCGTCTCCTGGCGACCGTAGCCACCGCTGCGATCGCCGCCGGCCTGCTGGCGTCCCCGGCTCAGGCCACCCCGCCGAACATCCCCACGAAGGCCACCGCACAGACCGAGCTGAACTCGCTCACCGTCGCCGCCGAGGCGAACGCCAGCACCTACGACCGGGATCTCTTCCCGCACTGGATCACCATCAGCGGCACCTGCAACACCCGCGAGACGGTGCTCAAGCGGGACGGCTCCAGTGTGGTCGTCAGCTCGGCCTGCGCCGCCACCAGCGGCTCCTGGTACTCACCCTACGACGGCGCCACCTGGACCGCCGCCAGTGACCTCGACATCGACCACGTCGTCCCGCTCGCCGAGGCCTGGCGCTCCGGTGCCAGCGCGTGGACCACTGCCAAGCGCCAGCTCTTCGCGAACGACCTCACCCGTCCGCAACTGATCGCGGTCACCGACAACGTCAACCAGTCGAAGAGCGACCAGGACCCGTCGACCTGGCAGCCGTCGGTGTCGTCGTACAAGTGCACCTATGCCCGCATGTGGATCGCGGTCAAGTACTACTGGGCCCTCAAGCTCCAGTCCACCGAGAAGACCGCCCTGCAGACCATGCTCAACACCTGCAGCTGACATTCCCCCTGGTCACGGCCGCCGTTCCCCTCACGGCGGCCGTTTCCACAAACCCCATATGGTACGAATGACGAGCGCACGTCCGTAGGCTACGAGCCACGTCCCGCCCGTGAGGCTAGGGTGTCGGCACACGCATCCACGTGAATGTCCCCGGGGGAACCATGACCGTGCGCCGCCGTCTCGTCCTGCTCGCACCGGTGGCCGCCCTGCTGGCCGGCTGCACGACGTCCGCGCCGGAAACGCCCGCCCCGTCCACACCGGAGGCATCGCCCCCACCCGCCGGCAGCACCGTCCTGACCGCGTTGGATCAGCTCCGGACGAGCACCTACCGCTACCTGCTCACCGTCGACTCGGCCGCCGGGCCGCGCTTCGAGGCCAGCGGCGCCCACGACCCGGCGCGGCAGCTGTTCACCCGGAAATACCAGGCTTTCACCGGTGCGGATGCCGGCTCCGGTCAGGTCATCACGATCGGCGACGACGCCTGGACCCGGGTCGGCAAGACCACGACCTGGTCCCAGGTGCCCCTCGCGCTCTTCGACGCGAAGAGCTTCCTGCTCGGCGTCGACTCGTACGATCCGGTCGGCCTGCTCGGTCTCAGCAAGGTGATCGGCGCGGTGACCCGCACCGGACCGGCCACGTTCACCGGCACGGTCGACCCCACCCGCGACGACGGGCGCTTCCTCCCGCTCGGCGCGCCCGGCCTCGACCTGACCGGTTCCGACACCGCCACCTGGACCGCGGAGCTCGACACCGCCGGGCGACTGACCTCGGTCGTCGTCACCGCGAACCCGGGACCCGGGCCGATCACCATGACCACGACATTCGCCGGTCAGGGCGAGCCGGTCACCATCACGAAACCGCAGATCTGACCCGTTCGGGGCACCTGCCGCGATTGGTTCGAGACAGTACGACCGGGTAGCCTTCGCCCCGCCATGCCGATCCCGTCCCGCGCCCTCCCGCCGCCGCCCGCCGTCGCTCTGCCCACCGCCGCACCGGTCCCGCTCACCGCCACACCGGTCCCGCTCACCGGCCACCCGTCCGGCCGCCGCCTGGCTCTGGTCTTCGGCGCGGTCCTGGTGATCCTGGCCGCGGTCAACGTCGCCGACAAGTACGGCCCGCACCACACCGGCCTGGTCGCCGGCCCGGTGGTCGCCCTGGCCCTGGTGCTGATCTCCCGTCGCGCCGGCCTGACCTGGCACGACCTCGGCCTGTCCCGGCGCACGTTCCTGCCCGGCGTGAAATGGGCCGTCGGCGCGGTCGCCCTGGTCGCGGTGGTCTACACGATCGGCGCCGCGATCCCGGCCACCCGGATCGCGTTCCACGACGTCCGCTACCACCTGCACCCGGGCGCCGCCCTGCTCACCGCGTTCGTGGTGGTCCCGCTCGGCACCGTGCTGCTCGAGGAGGTCGCGTTCCGCGGCGTGCTGCTCGGGCTGGTCAACCGGCACCGCGGCGCCACCTGGGCCAGCATCACGTCGTCGGTCCTGTTCGGACTCTGGCACATCCTGCCGTCGCTGCGGCTGGCCCAGGTCAACGCGGCGGTCGGCGCCACGCTGGGCTCCGGCCCGCTCGGCAGCGTCCTGGCCGTGCTGGCCGCGGTCGGGTTCACCGCGCTGGCCGGCCTGCTCCTCTGCGAGCTGCGCCGCCGCTCCGGCAGCCTGCTCGCGGCCGCCGCCCTGCACTGGGCCACGAACGGCCTCGGCCTGCTGATCGCGACGGCCCTGGCCACCACCAGCCTGACCTGACCGTCTCGGCGCGGCACCGCGTGGTGGCCTCGAAACCGGCGCGCGGCCGGTAGTAGGGTCGGCCCATGCGTGTTCCCACTGCTGTGATCACCGCGGGCTCCCTGATCGGCGGGTGGCAGATCGCCCGCCGCACCGGCATCCGCCCGCTCGGCGCCGTCGTCCTGGCCACCGGTGGTGTGCTGGCCGGCCGGGAGTGGTCCCGCCGCACCAGCCCGGCCGTCACCACCGCCCTGGCCGCGACGTATCTCGGGGCCTTCGGCCTGTCACACCCCCTGGCCAGGAAGATCGGTCCCTGGCCCGCGGTCCTCGCCGTCTCCGCGCTCACCGCCGCGGCCTCGTACGCCGCCGCCGACCGCCGCGCCCCGCGCTGAGACCATGCGGGAGACCCCGGAGGAGCTCGCCGAGCTGCAGCGCCTGCTGGACGTGTCGCTGTCCGGCTCGACCGCGCACCTGAAGTCGATCGTCGCCGAGCGCACCATCACCGCCGAGCAGCTCGCCCGGGTGCTGACCGGCATGTGCACGCTCGCGCTCTCCACCGTGACCGCCAAGGGTGAGCCCCGGATCAGCGCCGTCGACGGCCACTTCCTGCACGGCGTCTGGATCTTCGGCACCGCGCCGGCGGCCGCGAAGGCCCGCCATCTGGCCGCCCGGCCGGCCGCCAGCGTCGCCTACCTGCGCGGCGAGGAGCTGGGCGTCTTCACCCACGGCACGGTGGCGACGCTCGACATGACGGCGGAACCGGAGCTGCTGGCGTACCTCAAAGGATTTTATGGCGACGACGCGTTCGACTGGGCCAACGAGGTCGTCTACTACCGCCTGCGCCCGCACTGGATGACCGTGTACGCCCCGGATCTGGACAAGCTGCTGCCGGGACCGGCCGGAGCCGGCCCCGGCGCGTGACCTACTGGTAGACGTGCACGTAGTCGACGAGCATCTGGCTCGGGAACGGGGTGGTGGCGTCGATGGGGCCGGGGAAGTCGCCGCCGACCGCCAGGTTCAGGATCACGTAGAACTGGTGGTCGTAGATCCACGGGCCACGGGTGTTCTCCACGGTGTCCTTGGCGGCGTAGAAGACCTCACGGTTGTCGAGCAGGAACCGCATCCCCTTGCTGTCCCATTCGACCGCCCAGACGTGGTAGTCCTGGGAGAGATCCACCGTCGCGTACTTCTGGCCGTATCCACCCGCCCCGTTGTAGGCCGGGGCGTGCAGCGTGGAGTAGGCCTCGGACGTGTTGCGGCCCAGCACCTCCATGATGTCGATCTCCCCGTTGTACGGCCAGGGCCGTCCGTTGAGGAAGTCGGCGCCCATCATCCAGAACGCCGGCCAGAGCCCGTTGCCCTTCGGCACCTTGATCCGGGCCTCGACCTTGCCGTACTGGACGTGGAACTTGTTGCTGGTGTTCATCCGGGCCGAGGTGTACTGCCGGCCCTCGTAGTCCTGCTTGCGGGCCTGGATGACCAGTGAGCCCGACCCGTTCATCGACGCGTTCTCGCTGTTCGGGGTGTAGTACTGGACCTCGCCGTTCTGCGGGACGCCCGGGTCGTAGGTCCACTTCGCGGTGTCCGGCTTGGACCCGGCCGCGCCGTTGAACTCGTCGGCGAAGACCAGGCGGGTGGCCGGGAAGGTCGGGTCGGCGGGCTTGGCGGGCGGGTCGACCGGGTTGCCGCCGGTGCCGTAGACGCTGAACTCCCAGAGCGAGTAACCGTAGGCGCTGCTGCGGGCGGTGCCGTACATCCGCACGTAACGGCCGGTGCCGGTGGCGTTGATGACGTCCTTGAGGCCGTCACCGGTGGTGGTGGAGTAGATGCTGGTCCAGTTCGTGGCGTCGGCGGAGACCTGGATCTGGTAGGCCTTCGCGTACGCCGGGTCCCACTGCAGCACCACCTGGCTGACCTGCGCGGTGGCGCCCAGGTCGACCTGGATCCAGCCCGGGTCCACCCAGCCGTTCGTCGAACTCGTCGCCCAGCGGCTGGCCGGGTCGTTGTCGAACGCCTTGTCGGCGGTGCACGGGTTGCAGTTCACGTCGTTCTGCTCGGTCGAGGCGCGGGCCGGCTTCGCGTAGGAGAGCAGTCGCGCGCCCGGCGTGGTGGTGCCGCCGCCGGAGAAGACCTGGAACTCCCAGAACGAGTAGCCGTAGATGTCCAGGGCCCGCTGGGTGAGGTTGATCCGCACGTACCGGGCGGTGCCGGAGATCGGGATGCTCTGCGCGCCGCCGGTACCGGTGGTGGTCGCGTAGGCCTGGGTGTACGCGCTGCCGTCGGTGGAGAGCTGGATCGTGAACGCCTTCGCGTACGCGCCCTCCCAGTTGATCGCGACCCGGCTGACCGCGGTCGGTGCGCCGAGGTCGACCTGGAACCACTGTGCGGCCGCGAACGCGCTCGACCAGCGGGTGCCGTTGTCGCCGTCGACCGCGGCGCTCGCCGGCGTGCCGGCCCACTCCGACGACGACGCGGTGGCGGGCTTGTTCTGCGAGACGAGGGTTTCCGCAGCCTGCGCGCCGCTCGGTGCGGAGAGCAGCACGGCCACCAGGCCGGTGAGGGCGGTGGCCGCGGTCAGCAGCCGTCTGCGAGGTCGGTGTTTTCGGGCAGCAGGCATCGACATGGGGACTCCTGGAGGGTGTGACGAAGCGGTTTCCATCTGGGGAACAAGCTGTGAAAACGCTCTCTTGCCGGACACTGTGAACTCGCCGTGAAGCGGTGTCAATAACCTGCCGGAACCGGTTCCGGCGACACTTGCGGCATCGATGCAGGTCACGACGGAGGTGGGTGCCGGTCCGGCGGCGTGGTTCCGGAACTTTTATGTACGGGCGTACGCATCATGTGTACGCTCGTACGCATGACCACGTCTCCTGACACGCGTTCCATGCGTGAGCGGATGCTCGCCGGTGACCTGTACATCGCCGACGACCCGGAGCTCGGCGAAGCGGCCCTGCGCGCCATGGACCTGACCGACGAGTTCAACGCGACCCCGATCCGGAACTTCGACGAGCGCCGCCGCCTGCTCGGTGATCTGCTCGGTGAGCTCGGCGAGGGCGTGGAGATCCGCCCGCCGCTGCGCGTCGACTACGGCTCGCACCTGCGGATCGGCGCCCGCACGTTCGCCAACTTCGGCCTGATCGCGCTGGACGTCGCCCCGATCACCATCGGCGCGGACGTGCAGATCGGCACGAACGTCCAGTTGCTCACCCCGACGCACCCGATCGAGCCCGGCCCGCGCCGCGACAAGTGGGAGGCGGCCAAACCGATCGTGATCGGCGACAACGTGTGGCTCGGTTCCGGCGCGATCGTCCTGCCCGGCGTCACCATCGGGGAGAACACCGTGGTCGGCGCGGGCTCAGTGGTCACCCGGGACCTGCCGGCGAACGTGGTCGCGGTCGGCAACCCGGCCCGGATCATCCGCACCATCACCCCGGAATGACCGCCGACCCGGTTCCCTCCCGCCGCCCCGGCGCCGCAGGGGATCCTGTGCCCGCCCATCGGCCCGGCGCCGCAGGGGATCCGGCGCCCGCCCGGCGGTCTCGGCGCCATGATCCGGGCCGACGCGACCGGCTGATCGACGCGACCCTGCGGGTGATCGCCGAGCGAGGTGTCGCCGGCACCACGCACCGGGAGATCGCCCGGGCCGCGGACGTCCCGCTGGGCTCGATGACCTACCACTTCGGCTCGCTCGACGAGGTGCTCGCCGAGGCGTTCACCCGGCATGCCGAGGCGGCCGCGAAGGTCTTCGACGAGCGGCTGGGCGCGGCCACCGACCGCGACAGCGCGATCGAAGCCGTGATCACCCTGGTCCGTGACGACCTGCTCGGCTCCCCGGACGACCTGGTCCTGGCCGTCGAGCTCTACGTCGCCGCGGCCCGCAACCCGGCCCTCCGGGCGGTCACCCAGGGCTGGATGCAGCGCAGCCGCCGAGCGCTGGAACGCCACTTCGACCCGACCACGGCCCGGGAGGTGGACGCGCTGATCGAAGGGCTGGTGCTGCACAGCGCGCTCTCCACCGACCCGATGACCCCCGACCAGATCCGGCACGCGATCGAGCGCTACCTCCGCTGACCACTCCCTTGCCCCGTCCCACCCGGACACTCCCTTGCCCCACCCGTTCCACCACCCCGGAGATCGCTGTGCCCAGCACCGTCGCGACCGGCCCCACCCGTCAGGCCCGCCAGGCCCGGGCCGCCGTCGCCGCCCTCTTCCTCACCAACGGCGCCGTCTTCTTCAACGTCGTCCCGCGATACCCGCAGATCAAAGCGGACCTCGACCTCAGCAACGCGCTGCTCGGCGCGTCCCTGGCCGCCTTCCCGGTCGGTGCGCTGCTCGCCGGTCTGCTGGCCGGCGCCGCCATCCGCCGGTTCGGCTCGGCCCGGGTCGCCTCGTTCGGCATCGTGCTGACCGCCGCGGCCACGCTGCTCATCCCGTTCGCCCCGCACTGGATCGTCTTCGCCGCGGTGCTGTTCGTGGTCGGCGCCCTCGACTCGATCGTCGACGTCGCCCAGAACGGTCACGGCCTGCGCGTCCAGCGCCTCTACGGCCGCTCGATCGTCAACTCCCTGCACGGCGTGTGGAGCATCGGCGCCGTCCTGGGCGGCCTGATGGGCGCCGCCGCGGCCGGCCTCGACCTCCCGCTGGCCGTCCACCTGACCATCTCGGCCACCCTCTTCAGCCTGGTAGCCCTGGTCGCCTACCGCTTCACACTGCCCGGCCCGGAGGACGCCGAACGTACCCCCGAAGCCGTCACCGCCCCCATCGGCGAACCCGCCGCCGCCACGCCTCCCTCGCCCCCGGCCGACCCGCTTTTCGCCGCCGCGCCTTCATCGGCATCGGCCGACCCGCTTTTCGTCGCCGCGCCTTCCTCTGCATCGGCCGATCATCGCGCCGCGACCGTCGCGTCATCCGCGGCCCCGGCCGAACCTCGCGCCGGGTGGCGGTCGTTCGGTGGCGCGGCCCTGCGGATGCTCGCGGCGCTGGGCGTGCTCGCGGCCTGCGGCGCGCTGGTCGAGGACGCCGGCTCCTCCTGGGGCGCGCTGTACCTGACCGACCTGCACGCCTCCGCCGCCACCGCGGGCCTGGCCGTGGTCGCCCTCCAGGTCGCCATGACCGCCGGACGGCTGACCGGTGACCGGGTCGTCGACCGGTTCGGCCAGCGCACCGTGGTCCGGGCCGGCGGCGCCCTGGCCGCTGTCGGCATGGGCGCCGCCCTGGCCGTCCCGTCGGTCCCGGCCGCGCTCGTCGGGTTCGCGCTGGCCGGACTCGGTGTCGCCACCCTGGTCCCGGCCGCGATGCACACCGCCGACGAACTTCCCGGCCTGCCGCCCGGCACCGGCCTCACCATCGTGAGCTGGCTGCTCCGCGGCGGCTTCCTGCTCTCACCGCCGATCGTCGGGGTGGTCGCCGACCTCACCAGCCTCCGGGTGGGCCTGCTCACCGTGGTACTGGCCGGAGTGCTCACCGCGATCCTGGCCCGAGTCCTGGTCAACCGCCCACCGGCCCACTCGTAGGAGACCTCCGTGGAACAGCTCAGCAGCCGAGTCGTCTACCGCAACCCGTGGATGACCGTCCGCGAGGACGAGGTCCGCCACCCGGACGGCACCCCCGGCATCTACGGCGTCGTGGAGAAACCCGACTTCGCCCTGGTCCTGCCCCGCTGGCGGGACGGCTTCTGGATGGTGGAACAGTTCCGCTACCCGATCGGCCGCCGGGCCTGGGAGTTCCCCCAGGGCAGCTGGGGCAGCGGCGGCCAGGGCGGCGACCAACTCGCCCTGGCCCGGCAGGAGCTGGCCGAGGAAACCGGCCTGCGCGCCGGCTCGATGACCCATCTCGGTCACCTGTATGAGGCCTATGGCTATTCGACGCAGGCCTTCGACGTCTACCTGGCCACCGATCTGACCGAGGGCACCCCCCACCGCGAACCCACCGAAGCCGACATGACCCACCGCCCGGTAACCGACGCGGAACTCACCAAGATGATCCACACCGGCCAGCTGGCCGACGCCCCATCCCTGGCCGCCTTAGCCCTCTACCACCTACCCCGCTAGCCCAGTCCCGCCCCACCGACCCCCAGCTGGTGCCCGGGGTCGTCTCCCGGCCCGCAAGGCACCCCTCAGCACCAGCCGCCCGTCCCCGGCTGGCGCTCAGGGTTGTGTCGCGGCTGGTGAGGCACCCCTCAGCACCAGCCGCGGGTTTCGGCTGGTGTTCAGGGTTGTGTCGCGGGCTGTGAGGCAGCCGTCAGCGCCAGCCGGGACCGGGCGGCGGGCGGGCTGCTGGATGCGAGCTGGGGTCGACCAGGCTGCGGTCCGCGCCAGGGGTAGGAGGAGGGTGGTCAGGCGGGGAAGTCGGCCAGTTCGCGGACCGCGGTGTCCAAGGACGTGTCGACGCCGGCGGCGAGCATGGCGCGGTAGGTGGGGTCGCCGGCCGCCGCGGTCCGCCGGAGTCGCTGGGCAGTCTCGGTCACCCGATCGCGCACCAGGTCGACGAAGCCGGCCGGATCGCCCGCCCAGCCGTAGGCGTCCAGGAACAACCGCAACCGACGCGGCCGGTCGGCGAACGCGGTGAACCCCTCGGCCGCCACCACCTCCCGGGCGTGCAGCGGCACCCAGGCGAACGCGACGAACGCGAGATCCGCCACGGGTTCGGCCGGCCCGGCCAGGTCCCAGTCGAAGAACCCGGTCAGCCGTCCGTCGGACCACGCCGCGTTGTACGGCGCCGCGTCGTTGTGGCCGATGATCAGTCCCGGACGCCAGCTGCCGCCCTCCCGCCAGACCGCCCCGGCCGGCGGCACGAAGCCGGCCACCGCGGCGTGATAGTCCCGCACCCAGTCGGCCACCTGCCGCAGTGCTTCGTCGCTGTGCGCCCACCCGGGCCAGGGCCGCGCCGTCCCGATCACCGCGCCGGGCAGGAACGACAGCGTCTCCCGCCCCTGCTGATCAAAGCCGAGCACTCGCGGCGCCTGATCGAATCCGGTCGCCTCCAGATGCCGCAGCAGCGCGTGCACCGCCGGAGTCCACGGCCCGGGACATCGCCGCACGGTGTCACCCACCCGCACCGCGCCACCGTCGAAGCCCCCGGCCAGCCGCTGCTCTTTCGCCATCACCACTCCTCCGCCCAGCTCAGTGAGCCGAACCTGCCCCACCCCAGGCCCGCGGCGAACGGATGCGCGCGATCTCCGCCCGGTCCCGTGGTGAGCGGATGCGCGCGATGTTCCGCACCGGTCCCGCCCGTGCCGCGCGCCCGCTGCCGAGATCACCACCCTCGCAGAACCACCCACCCGCCGCCGCCCCGCTGTGGTGGGGGGCGGTGAACGTCCGCACTGCGTCATCGCGTCCTGTTGCCGCCCTCATAGGGGCGCCACCCGCACGCAATCCCCGACCGCGTGCCCCTACCGCCCTGAACTCGCCCGATCGCGTGCCCCTACCGCCCGGAACCGCCCGACCGCGTGCCCCTACCGCCCTGAACCCGCCCGACCGCGTGCCCGCACGGCCCCACCAGCACCGACCGAGGCCGTGCGTCCCCGGCTGCCTGAAGAAACGCAAAGAGCGCCGCCGCCCGGCTACCCGGGGTCACGCAAAACGCCGCGCCCGGCCGCCCGGAGTCACGCAAAGAACACCCCCGGCCCGCACTCCCGCAGACAACCGAGCGGAACGCAACTCCCGTGGAGCGCTCAGGGGTGCCTCCGCATCGCGGAGGCACCCCTGAGGACCAGCCGAAGCCGGGAATCGCGCCGCGGCCGCGAGCAGCGGCCGCCTCGCGTGGTGAGCCCCGCGGAGCGCAAGACGCGGCCGCGGCCGTGACCCGCGCGGGCCCGGCGCGAGACCACCACGGGACGCGGCTCGTAGCCTGCGGACGAGCGCTCCGTATCCGTACCGGATGAGCTCCGAAAGCCGAAGCGACCTCGCGCGTACCGATCAAAAGCGGTCGGGAGCGGAGCGGACTTCAGGCCGCAGCGGGTTGAGGCTCCAGCGACTCCTGCCAGATCGCCCACCGGGTGGCCGGGCCGAGGGCCTTCGCCCGGTACATCGCCAGGTCCGCGCGGTGCACGATCTCGTCGTGGGTGAGCTCGCCCGGCGCGGACACCGCCACCCCGATGCTGGCGGCCAGTGAGATCAGCGTGCCGCCGATCAGCACCGGGCCCATCGCGGCGGCGATCCGGCCGGCCACCTCATACGCCTGCTCCGGGTAATCGAGATCGGTCAGGACCACGGAGAACTCGTCGCCGCCCATCCGGCAGGCCAGGCCCGGCGCGGTCACGCACTGGCGGAGCACCTTGGCGAACTCGATCAGCACCAGGTCACCCGAGTGGTGGCCGAGCGTGTCGTTGACCTCCTTGAAGCCGTTCATGTCGATCACCAGGACGGCCGAGTGCTTGCCGGTCCGGGCGTTGCGGGCCAGGTTCCGGTACGACGTGGCCCGGAACCGGGACCGGTTCGCCAGCCCGGTCAGCCCGTCGGTCAGCGCCTGCTCGTCGCTCTCCCGCTGCACCAGCGTCTGCCGGCACAGCACCAGCACGCTGAGGACCGTCCCGCCGATGGCCAGCCCGCCCCACGGGTAGAGCGAACCCTCGTGGAACGCCGCGACCAGCATCAACGCGTGTGCCATGGCGACCGCTACGAACGGCAGGTGCTTGCCGAACCAGGTTCCGGCGCGCATCTCGCGCGGTCCGGCGGCCAGGGTCCGGCACTGTTCGGCGGCGGCCGCGGCGAGCAGCGCGTCGGCGGTCAGCCAGCAGACGAACTGCCACGGGGAGTGCATCTCGATCTGATCGTGCCCGTGCAGGTATCCGTGCACGCCGTCGCCGGCGAACAGCACCAGCGTGCCGGCCGCGAGCAGCCGCATCGGCCGGAGCGCGGACTGGTCGGCGCCGCGCAGCAGTCCGCGGGCGATCAGGAAGAGCAGCGCCAGGTCGACGATCGGGTAGACCCCGGCGGCCACCACGCTCAGGGACAGGCCGTGGGTGTCGACGTACGGGCCGAACGACGTGTACCAGAGCAGCACCATGCCGCTGACCAGGACCGTTCCGGCGTCCAGCGCGGTCTTCCACGCGTCCCGGCGGTTCGTCGTGGCGAGCGGGAACCGCTGCAGCGCGACGAGCAGGGCCACCACGAACGCGATGTGCGTGACGTCGTCGGCGACCTCGATCCCGGCGGGGCGCAGCGCGGCGATCAGCAGCGGCGAGGCGACCAGCACCGCGAAGCAGACCGCGATCGCCCGCCACGCCTGCCGCAGCCGGGGGAGCAGCGCCGGCTCCCGGGCCGCCCGCAGCGCCGCGACCAGGCCGATCGTCCCAAAGACCATCCGGGCGCCCTGGCCGACATGTTCGTTGTCGGACAGAGCACCGGACAGGACCAGCATGGCGGCGTAGAGCAGCCCCAGCACCAGATGAACCGTCGGAACACGCTTGGTCCAGATACGCACTTGCCCTCCCTCCGCCACGGTGACCTGCGTTTGATCGGTCGCGGAGCGGGTCACTTGAGAAAGGGCGCCGATCGTAGGATCGGTGGATGTCCGTTCCCCAGACGCACGACGAGGCGGTCACCGCCGCCCACCGGCTCGCCGCCGAGCTCACCCCCGGCGCGATCCAGCGGGACCGCGACGGCGCGACGGTGATCCCGTCCGACGCCCTCGCCGCTCTCGACGCCTCCGGCCTGCTGGCCGTCACGGTCCCGGCCACCGACGGCGGGCCGGGTCTCGGCCCGCGCACCCTCGCCGAGGTCGCCCGGATCGTCGCAGCCGCCGACCCGTCCGTCGCGCAGGTGCCGCAGGCGCACTTCCTGCTGGTCGACGTGCTGGCCGTGCACGGCAGCACGGACGCGCGCAAGCGGCTCTTCGGCGAGGTGCTGGCCGGCCGCCGGTTCGGCAACGCGCTCGCCGAGCGCGGCGGGAAACACGCCCAGGACCTGCGCACCAAGATCACCGGTGGCCGGCTCGACGGCGTGAAGTACTACACCACCGGCGCCCTGACCAGCGCGTGGATCGCGGTCAGCGCGCTCGACGAGCAGGGCCGGCTGGTCCTCGCGTTCGTCGCCCGGGACGCCGAGGGCGTGGCCGTGGACACCGACTGGGACGTGATCGGGCAGCGGGCCACGATCAGCGGCACGGCCACGTTCACGAACGTGCCGGTCGAGCCGGGGCTGCGGATCGACTACGCGGGGGCCTACCAGGTGCCGCAGCAGCTCGGCGCCCGCGCCCAGCTCTACCACGCCGCGATCGAGGTGGGGATCGCCGGCGCCGCGCTCGCCGACACCCGGCAGTACCTGCGGACCAAGGCGCGCCCGTCCACCGAGGCGGTCCGCTACGGCGCCGGGTCGGCCGCCGAGGACCCGCACGTCCTGCACCGCTACGGCCGGCTCGCCTCCCGGGTCCGGGCGGCCGAGGCGCTGCTCGACTCCGCCGCTCGTACCCTCGAGGAAGTGACCTTGACCCCGGCGGACGCCGACGCCGCGGCACGGGGCTCACTCGCCGTCGCCGCCGCGAAGGCGTTCGGCAGTGAGATCGCGGTGGAGGCCGGCTCGGAGCTGTTCGCGATGTGCGGCACCAGCGCGGCCGCCGCCAAACATGACCTGGACCGTCACTGGCGCAACGCCCGCACGCACAGCGTCCACGACCCCCTGGACTGGAAATATCACCACATCGCGGCGTATGAACTCTCCGACATCTCACCGCCGAATCACGGCCAGATTTAACCCCATATCGTACGAATGGCGAGCGCACGTCCGCAGGCTACGAGCCACGTCCCGCCCGTGAGGCCACCGCGAGACCGTGCCCACTCCGGACCGCGGCGCGCCTCCCGGGTGTCGGCTGGCTCTGAGGGGTGTCTCGCGGCTCGTGAGGCACCCCTCAGAGCCAGCCGGGTTCGGGGGGCGCGCCGCAGCTCGCTCCCGGCGCGGACCTGGCGCGGCGGTCGGGCGCCGGGGCGGTTACGCGGTGGGGGTGTGGCGGAACGAGGCGAAGACCAGGTTGGCGCTGTGGTTGAAGCCGAGGCGCTCGTAGAGGCGGATCGCGTTCTCGTTGTCGTGCACGGTGTGCAGGAACGGCAGCTCGCCGCGGGCCAGGATGCCGGCCGCGACGGCGAGGGTCAGGCGGGCGGCCAGGCCCTGGCCACGGAACTCCGGGTCGGTGCAGACCGCGGACACCTCGGTCCAGCCGGGCATCCGGATCCGCTCGCCGGCCATCGAGATCAGCCTGCCGTCCGCGCTGCGGATGCCGAAATAGCGGCCGAGGTCGATGGTGCGCTTGCGGAACGGGCCGGGCTGGGCCCTCGCGACCAGCTCCAGCATCTCCGGGACGTCGTGCTCGGTGAGCGGGACCGCCTCCGGGTCCGCGACCGCGGTCATCGCGGTGCCGACCATCTGCACGCCCATCGTCCGCTCCTCGAGCACCCAGCCGGGCGGCGGGCTGAGCGCCGGGCCGACGAGCAGCGCGTGGTCGGTGAGGGTGGCCAGGTCACGCCAGGCCTCGGGGTCGGCCGGGTCGCTCACGGCGCAGAACGGGGAGATCTCGGGCTGGTATCGGGCGGCGTCTCCGGCAGCTTCGGCATAGCCGGCCTGCGGTCCGGAGAGGGCGGCCCACACGGGATTGTTCAGCACCCCTGTGACCCTGCCCCCTCCCGGCCGGTCGCGCCAGTGGATAAGCACCGCGCTCACCCTGTCAGTGAGTGTTCGGTTACCGACAGTCAAGAATTAACCGGACTTCCCATGCCTACGGTGGATCGTTACGTGGTCGGCGGCCCCAGGTCTCACGCGCTGACCGCGGCCGGCCGGGCCGACTCGGTCATCGCCGGGATGTCGGCCGGCCAGAGCGGCTTGGCGAAGTGGTATCCCTGGCCGTAGTGGCAGCCCATGGCGTCCAGTGCGAGCATCTGCCCGGGCTCCTCGATGCCCTCGGCCACCACGGCCAGGTCCAGGTTCCCGGCGAGCGTGATGATCGCGTCGACCAGCGCGTGCTGCTGGCGACTGGTCAGAATGTCGTCGATGAACGACTTGTCCAGCTTAAGCACGTCCACCGGCATCTGCCGCAAATAGCTGAGGGAGCTGTACCCCGTACCGAAATCGTCGATGGCGACCCGGACCCCCATGGCGCGCAACGCGCGCAGATCCTGGACCACCTTGTCGGCGTCCTTGAGCACCAGGCTCTCGGTGATCTCCAGCAGCAGCCACTCGGGACGCGCGTCCGCCTTGATCAGCGCGGCGCGGACCTGCTCGACGAAGTCGGCGGCGCGGAACTGCCGCGGCGACACGTTCACGCTGACGTAGCGCAGCGTGGTGTCCGGGTCGGCGGCCTTCCACGTGGCGAACTGCCGCAGCGCCTCGCCCAGCACCCAGGCGCCGATCCCCACGATCGCACCGCTCTCCTCGGCCGCCTCCACGAAGTGGAACGGCCCGAGCAGCCCGCGGGTCGGGTGCTGCCAGCGGACCAGCGCCTCGACGCCGGTGACCCGCTGGTCGGCCAGCTCGACGATCGGCTGGTACTGGAGCATGAACTGCTCGTCCTCGATCGCCTCGTGCAGCTGGGTACGCATCTCCAGCCGCTGCACCATGGCACTCGCCAGGTCGCTCTGGTATCGCTGCCAGTCGCCCTTGCCCATCCCCTTGGCCAGGTAGAGCGCCAGGTCGGCGTGCCGGAGCAGCTCGGTGGCGCCGTCCGCGTCCCGGTTGGTGGCGACGCCGATGCTCACCGCGCCGCTGACCAGGTGGGTGCTGCCCTCGCCGTCCGGTACCTCGAGCGGGGAGTTCAGCGCGGTCACGATCCGGGCCGCCACGTCCTCGGCGGCGTCCGCGCTGTCGCTCTGCTCGACCAGGATGGCGAACTCGTCGCCGCCCATCCGCGCCGCGGTGCTGCCGGCCCCGATGATCGAGGAGATCCGCCGGGCCACGGCGAGCAGCAACTGGTCGCCGATCGCGTGCCCGAGGGTGTCGTTGACCTCCTTGAAGTCGTCCAGGTCGACGAAGAGCACACCGAGCGTCGCGCCGTCCCGCTCGGCGACCATGTACGCCTGCTCCAGCCGGTTGCGGAACAGCACCCGGTTGGCCAGCCCGGTCAGCGAGTCGTGGAACGCCTGATGGGTCAGGTCGTCCTCGAGGCGGCGCTGCTCGGTGACGTCGCGCATGGTGATCACCAGGCCGGCCACGGTCGGGTCGTCCCGCAGGTTGCGCAGGTCGCACTCGATCAGCATCTGGCGGCGGCCGGGGCCCTGCGCGGTCAGCTCGACACCGTTCAGGTCGCCGTTCCCGCGCTTGAGCCGGGCGAGCACGTCCCGCAGCGCGTCCTGGCCGTCCGCGGTGATCAGCGCGGTCAGCGGGGTGCCGGCCTCGATGATCGCGCCGAACAGCTTGGTCGCGGACGGGCTGGCGTACCGGACGGCGTCCTGCTCGTCGAGGATCAGGATCACGTCGGCGGTGCTCTGGATCAGGGTGCGGAAGTACGCCTCGCTGTCCCGCTGGTTGACCTCGGCGGTCAGCGAGATCCGCTCCACCACCACGGCGATCTGCGCACCGAGGGTCTCCAGCGCCGGCCGTAGCGCGTGCAGCACGTCCTCGGCCGCGCCGACGATCATCTGGCCGTGCCGGGTGCCGCCGGGCAGCGGCTGGGTGGCGAACAGCACCAGCGGGAACCCGCCGGCGCCGACGCCCTCGGGCAGGTCCGCGGCGGCCCGCCACTGCACGGACACGTCCGCGTGGCCGGGCACCGGCCTGGTCAGCTCCAGGTGGTAGGCCTGGTTCGGCGGCATCAGGCGGTCGACGGCCCGGCGGATCGCCTCGGCCACGTCGTCCTCGGTGGCGGCGGTGAACAGCAGCGCACCGGCCTCGCGCAGCGCCCGCTCCCGGGCGCCGGCCTGCCGCTGCGCCAGCGCCAGGTCCGCGACCCGGGCCAGCACCAGCAGGAACATCACCGCCGCGGCGGCCGCGATGATCGGCGCGTCGACGATGCCGCCGCGGGCGATCTCGGCCGGCCGGCCCTGGACGTACTCCAGGCAGAGCACCGCCGGGGCGATCAGCGCGGCCGCGGTCAGCCAGCCCAGCCGGTGCCGGCCCATCACCGCGCGGGACCGCTCGGCCGGCTCGGTCATCTGCCGCATCGACGGCTGCAGCGCGGTGTAGCCCACCATCGCGTAGAACACGATCCAGCCCAGGTCGACCGGGCCGCCCAGGGTCCAGTCGCTGCGCAGCTGGGACTGCCCGTAGAAGACGTCCGAGACGAGCAGGCCGACCATGGCCACGGCCAGGCTGGTCAGCGCCTTCGGCCGGGTGCCGATCGCGGCGAGCATCCGCAGGATCATCGCGAGCACCAGCACGTCGCCGAGCGGGTAGCCGATCGAGACGACCTTCTCCAGCACGCTCAGGTCCTGCGCCCGGGTGAACGGGGCGATCCAGTACACCCAGGCCAGCAGGCCCAGGCCGACGGTCGGCACCAGCGCGTCGAGCAGCGCCGCCCTGTTGTCCCCGCGGCCCGAGCGGGACCTGATGAACAGCAGGAACGCGCTGGTCAGCAGCGGGTAGACGAGCAGGTAGAAGACGTCGGCCAGCCCCGGGAAGCCGGGATGGCGGCCGACCGCCAGGATCAGGTTGTACCAGGTGTCACCGGTGGTGAAGAACGCCAGCGCGGCGCTGGTGAGATACCAGGGCAGGCGCCGGTCCGGCCGGTGCAGCCGGGTGCCGACCAGGATCGCGGCCGCCGACGAGTACCCGAGCAGCGCCCAGGTGTACAGGTGGGCGTCCGGGAACACGTAGTAGAGGACGACCAGCGCCACGATCCAGGCGCCGAAGCCCGCGCGAGCGGTACGCGTCGTCATGCCTACTCCGTTCGGTGAGTGGGTCCAGCACTCGCGTTATCGGGGCGGACGGGGCCGATCTGAGTGTGGCGCGCAGGGTCGCACCCGGTTGGCAACACGGACCCTTTGCCTGTCGCGTTTCGCCGGGCGGCCGGCCGGGCACACCTGGGGCATGTTTCCGGCGGAGAACCTGCGTGAATGGCGAGGCCACAAGGTCATCGACCCATCCGGCGACAAGATCGGCGAGCTGGAGGCGGTGTACGTCGACACCGCGAGCGACGAGCCGTCCTTCATCACGGTGCGGGTCGGCTTCATCGGCCGGCACCGGCTGGTCTTCGTGCCGCTGGCCGGCGCGACGGTGAAACCGGACGCGCTGCGGGTCCAGTTCCCGAAGAAGCTGGCCGGGGAGGCGCCGTCGATCGACGTCGACGGTGAGCTGACGGCGGTGGACGAACCGACGGTGTTCGCCCACTACGGGTTGCCGTACGTGCCCGGTGCGGGCGGCGAACGGCGCCTCGGCCGCCGCTGACTCAGCCGGGGTGCCGGGTGATCGGTTCCTGGCCGCCCCACAGTTCGACGACGGTGCCGCCGCGTCCGGTGCTGATCAGGTCGAGCACCACGGCGACCACGTCGGCGGGCGGGATCAGCGGCGGCGTCGCCGCCCGATCGGCCGGGGTTCGCGCGGCGAGCTGCGTTTGGGCCCGTTCCAGGCCGATCCAGTCCGGGACGGCACACATCACGCGTACGCCGTGCTCGGCGTCCAGCCCGCTCAGGCTCGTCGTGAGGCGCACCAGCCCGGCCTTGGCGGCCGCGTACTCCGGTGAACCGTAGGCGGCCTCGCCGGAGCCCGCACTCGACCCGATGGTGACGATCGCGCCCCCGCCCAGCCGCCGCATCGGCTCCAGGACCAGCTGGGTGAGCAGCATCGGCGCGGTCAGGTTGAGAGCGATGCTCGCGATCCAGTCGTCCGGCGCCGCCCACGGGTACTGCTGCCCGCCCGCCGTCCACCCGCCCGCGTTGTTGACCAGCACGTGCGGCCCACCCCGCGCGACGGCGGCGTCCACCACGCCCCTGGCCTGCTCCGGCTCCCGGATGTCGGCCCGCATCGCGACGGAACCTCGCCCGGCCGCCCGTGCGCTCTCCTCGGCGGCGGCCAGGTCGACATCCGCGACCACCACGGCGAACCCGGCGCGTGCCAGCCCGCCGGTGATCTCCCGGCCGAGCCCGGACCCGCCCCCGGTGACGATCGCCACGCGCTCACCAGTCACGCCCGCGCACCTCTCGCTCCTACGGAGTCCCGGAACACGCCGCGCACCTCTCGCTCCTACGGAGTCCCGGAACACGCCGCGCGCCCGGCGGGAGTCAGCCGGCCAGGGCATCCACCAGGCGGCGGGCCGAGCCGGCCAGGTTCCACCGCTCGGCCAGGGCCAGCAGCGCCTCCGGGTCGCGGGGCGCCTTCGGCAGGGTCGGATCGAATTCCGGAAGCGTCACGTCGAGGGCCACCAGGCACACCGGCAGTGCCTTCGCCAGATAGTCCCGCCCGGCGTTCAGCCTGGTGCGCACGCCCGGCGCGAACCCGGACTCCGGGTCGTCGAGCGCGGTCATGATCTCGGCGATCCCGCCATACCGCTCGATCAGCCGCGCCGCGGTCTTCTCGCCGACGCCGGCCACCCCGGGCAGCCCGTCGCTGGCGTCGCCCCGCATCGCCGCGAAGTCCGCGTAATACCGCGCCGGAACCCCGTATTTCGCCTGGACCAGGGCCTCGTCGGCGTCCTCGAGCTTGGCGACGCCGCGCCCGCAGTAGAGCAACCGGGTGCCGCGTGCGTCGTCGACCAGCTGGAACAGGTCACGGTCGCCGGAGACCACCTCGACCGGCGCGGGCTGGGTCGCCGCGAGCGTGCCGAGCACGTCGTCGGCCTCATACCCCGGCACGCCGAACGCCGGGATGCCGACCGCCGCGAGCACCTCGAGCAGCACCGGCACCTGCCGCTCCAGCGACGCCGGCACCTCCTCGACGTCACCGTGGGCGACCCGATGCCCCTTGTACGACGGCACCAGCGCCACCCGCCAGGCCGGCCGCCAGTCGGCGTCGAGCGCGCAGACCAGCCGGTCGGGCCGCCGGGTCCGCACCAGCTGGGCGATCATGTCGAGGAACCCGCGGATCGCGTTGACCGGCTCACCGGCCTCGGTCTGCGCGGCCTTCTCCGGGATGCCGTGGAACGCGCGGAAATACAGGCTCGGGGCGTCGACGGCGAGCAGTGGTCGAGTCACGCGCTAAACCCTGCCACACGGGTACGACATAATCCCGCAGGAGTCATCCGGCCGCCTGGCTCCAGGTGTCCTTCACCGCCATCATCTGCGCGGTCTTGGCCGGATCACGGTCGACCAGGTCGCCGAGCACCGCGTCGATCCCGGCGAGCACGTCGCCGGTCAGGCGGGCACCTGCCGCACCGGCGTTCTCGGTCACCTGCTCCGGCCGGGTCGCGCCGATGATCGCCGAGCTGACCCCGTCCTGCCGCAACGTCCAGGCGACCGCGAGCTGGGCCATCGACAGCCCGGCCGCGTCGGCGAGCGGGCGCAGTCCCTGGACCCGCTCCAGCAGCTCGCCGCCGAGCACCCGCCGGATGAACCGCGGCCCGCGTCCGCCGCTCACCGCGCGGGACCCCTCCGGAGCCGGCCGGCCGGGCTGGTACTTGCCGGTCAGCACGCCCTGCGCGAGCGGCTGGAACACCACCTGGCCGATGCCCTCGTCGCGGCAGAGCGGCAGCACCTCGGGCTCGATCACCCGCCAGAGCATGTTGTACTGCGGCTGGTTGGCCACGATCCGGCTGCGCAGCCCCAGCTCACCGGCGAGGTCGAGCGCGGCGCGGATCTGCGGGGCGGTCCACTCCGAGACGCCCAGGTAGAGCACCTTGCCCTGGCGTACCAGGTCGTCGAAGGCGATCAGCGTCTCGTCCAGCGGGGTGCCGTCGTCGAACCGGTGGGCCTGGTAGAGGTCGACGTAGTCGGTGCCGAGCCGGGTCAGCGAGGCGTGGCAGGCCTCCATGATGTGCTTGCGGGACAGGCCACGGTCGTTCGGCCCGTCGCCGGTCGGCAGGCACACCTTCGTCGCGATCTCCACCGACGAGCGGCGCACCGGGCGCAGCGCCTCGCCGAGCACCTGTTCGGCCGCGCCCTGGGCGTAGACGTCGGCGGTGTCGAACGTCGTGATGCCGGCGTCCAGGGCGGCGCGGATGCACTCCAGCGCCGGTTCCCGGCCGACCAGCTCGCCGTGGGTCAGCCAGTTGCCGTAGGTGATCTCGCTGAGGTGCAGGCCGCTACGCCCGAGACGTCGATGATCCACAGGAGTCGATCTTACCGGGGGAGGCCCGGACGGGATGTCCCGTCCGGGCCTCGAGCGCCCGGGGCAGTCCCGCGGGCCGGTCCGGCGAAGGCCTGACGGCCTCACTCGTTGTGCAGCACCTGCGCGATGCTCACCCGGGCCGCGGCGCGGGCCGGCAGCAGCGCGCCGAACACCGCGATCAGCACCCCGCTGAGGACCAGCAGGGCGAGCAGCCCCGGCTGCCACACCCGCAACACCTCGCCCGGCAGCCGGATCGCGGCGGCCTTCGCGGCGAGCGGCACGATGAACCGGTGCGCCACCATCCCGAGCGGGATGCCGGCCAGCCCGCCGGCCACCCCGAGCGCGGCCACCGAGGTGACCATCATGGCCACCACCTGGCGCGGGGTCATCCCGATCGACTTGAGCATGCCCAGGTCGCGGCGCCGGTCGTGCACGGTGAGCGCGACGGTGTTCAGCACGCCGAGCGCGGTCACCACGGCCAGCAGCACCGACACCACGCCGGCGAAACTCGTCACGACCACCGCGAAGGAGTTGTCCCCGGCGTCGTTCCACGAGTAGAGCCCGGGATCGGCGGCCCGGACCGCGGCGGCGTACCCGTCCAGGTCGGTGCCCTCGGTCACCTGCACCTGGTAGCGGTACTCGAACGGGATGAGCTTGCGGCCCGGGTCGAGCTGGTCGAGCAGCTGCCAGTCGGCGAACAGGCCCACCGGCCCGGGCGCGCCGCTCATCGTCTCGCCGACCACGGTGATCGCCCGGCGGCCGCCGCCGAGCACCACGGTGAGCTGGTCACCCACGCGCAGGCCGCGACGGTTGAGCAGCTGGGACGGCGCCACCACCTGGTCCGGCCCGTCGATCCAGTGGCCCTCCAGCAGCTGGGCTTCGTACCCCATCGCGGCGACCTCGCCGCGACCGAAATTGACCAGGATGGGCTCGCTCGACCCGACCACCGACACCGACTGGTTGAGGTAGGTGGCGATCCGGGCGGTGCCGGGCATGCCGCGCAGCAGCTCCTCGACCTGGGCATCGGTGCGGGTGGTGGTGGCGCGCTCGTCGGTGTTGTAGGCGCGCACCCCGATCTGGCCGGCGGCCTGGTCGCCGAGGCCGGTGATCCGCACGACCGAGTCGGACAATCCGACCGCGAAGGTGACGGTGGTGACGCCGAGCACCAGCGTGGCCAGGGTCAGCGCGGTCCGGCCGGGCCGGGCAAACGGCAGGCCCAGACCGAGGCTGACCGGGCGCGGGAGCCGGGTGGCGCTCAGGGCGCGTTGCACGCGCAGGCCGTGCCCCCGGCGCGGCGCGCTGCCGGCCGAGATGACCTCGGCCGCGGAGAGGCGGTGGGCACGGCGGGCGGGCAGCAGTGCGGCCAGCAGGACGATCATCGGTACGCCGATCAGCCCGGCCGCCCACACCCACGCCCGGGTACCCGCCTCCTGCCCGAAGCCCAGCCCGCGGAACGTGCTGACCAGCATCGGCTGCGCCGCGTTCGCACCGAGGAGCGTGCCCAGCACCGCCCCGGCCATCGCCGGCACGCCGACCATGGTCAGGTAGACCGCGACCACCTGGCGCGGGGTGAAGCCGATCGCCTTGAGCACGCCGATGTGCCGGAGCCCGGACACCACCGCTCCGCTCACCACGTTCCCCACGATGATCACGGCGACCAGCAGCCCGAGCACGCCGAACGTGGCCAGGAACGGCAGGTAGGTGCCCGGCTGGGCGGCCGCCTTCTCCTTCAGCACCAGGTACGGCTGGGCCGCGAGCAACGCGCCGCCGGGGAGCCCCGTGGTCACCCCGGCCACGCGGGCCTTCAGCGCGTCCCGCGTCGCCACGTCACCGGCGAACCGGTACAGCATCTGTGTCGCGGTCGGGTGCAGCGCGGCTGCCTGGGCCGGTGTCACCCAGCCGTCGGCCGAGCCGCTGATGCTGAACGCCCACCCGACCACCCGCAGGGTCACCCCGCCCGCGGTCACCGTGGTGGTGTCGGCGAACGGCCCGAGGTCGTAGTCGTCCGGGTGCGGCTCGGCGGCCAGCACGATCTCGCCCGGCCCGGACGGCCACCGGCCGTGCCAGAGATCCAGCTGATCGACGGCCCCGCCCGGGCCGGCGCGCCCGGCCACGGTGAGCGGCCGGCCGCCGAGGAACGACCCGGCGTCCCCGGCGGGCTCGATCACCACCTGCGGGAACGGCCCGGCCCTCGCGGTCAGCCCGGCGCTCGCCCCGATGAGCTGGTCGTCGCTGACCCGGGCCGGATCGTAGGTGGCGACCACCTGCGCGCCGCGCTGCGCCTCGAACGCCCGGTCGAACGGCGCGGACACCGCGTCCAGCAGGGCCAGCGAGACCACCCCGGTGGCCGTGCAGAGCAGCACCACCAGGCCGATCACGAAGGTCTGCAGCTTGCGGCGGCGCACCGCGGCCCGCGCCGCCCGCCAGACCGCGCTCACAACCGCTCCAGGGCGGACTCGCGGACGACCTTGCCGTCGCCCAGCTCGACCAGCCGGCTCGCGCAGCGGTGCGCCAGTCGCTCGTCGTGCGTGACGATCAGCAGCGTCTGACCGATCTGGTTCAGATCCAGCAGCAGGTCCATCACCTGGTCGCCGGCCTTGCTGTCCAGGGCGCCGGTCGGCTCGTCGGCGAGCAGCAGGGCCGGCCGGTTCATCAGCGCCCGGGCCACCGCGACCCGCTGCCGCTCGCCGCCGCTGAGCGCGGCCGGATAGACGTTGCGCCGGTCGGCGATGCCCAGCTCGCCGAGCAGCTCCAGGGCGCGCTCGCGGGCCGGGCCGGCCTTGCTGCCGGTGAGCTGCGCGGCCAGGGCCACGTTGTCCAGCGCGGGCAGGTCGTCCAGCAGGTTGAAGAACTGGAAGATCATCCCCAGGTGGTGGCGGCGGAACAGCGCCAGCCCGGTCTCGGTCATCGTGTCCAGCCGCTCGCCGTGCACCTCGACGGTGCCGGCGGTCGGCCGGTCCAGCCCGGCGATCATGTTGAGCAGCGTGGACTTGCCGCACCCGGACGGGCCCATCACGGCCACCGCCTCGCCGGGGTAGATCTCCAGGGACACCCCGTCCAGGGCGGCGGTCTCGCCGTACTCCTTGCGCACCCCGTCGAGGCGCACCACCGGTCTCTCGGTCGTCATGGCCGGAACGCTACGAAAGACCCGGCGCCGTCCGCATCGGACCGTGGTCTGACATTCCCGGGGCGTCATACCAGGGATGTAGGCGCCGTACGTGCAGGGGTGGATGTGCCCGTGGCGGCCTTCTGCCAAGGTGTGTCCCGTGGGAACGATGTGGCTGGCAGGTGCGCTGGCGGTGGCCTGCGCGGCCGCCGCCGGGCTGGGGTTCGCGCTGGTGCGTGCCCGGCGCCGGCACGCCCGGGCGATGGGGGAGCGGGGCTGGCTGCTGGAGCGCGAGCGGGAGATCGCGTCGCGGTCCGCGGTGGAGCAGGAGCGCGCCCGGATCGCCCGCGAGCTGCACGACATCGTCTCGCACAACGTCAGCGTGATGATCGTGCAGACCACGGCGGCCCGTGAGGTGCTGACCTCGCTGCCGGAGGCGGCGGCCGGCGCGCTCACCGAGGTGGAGCGGGCCGGCCGCACCACGATGACCGAGCTGCGCCACCTGCTGGGCCTGCTGGCGCCGGACGCCGGCGGCGCCGACGAGCCGGTGTCCGACACAGATCTCGCGCCCCAGCCCAGCCTGCGGGTCTTGAGCCGGCTGGTCGACCGGATCGCGTTCGCCGGCCTGCCGGTCGAGGTGCGGGTCTCGGGCGAGCCGCGGCCGCTGCCGTCCGGTGTCGACGTCACCGCCTACCGCATCGTGCAGGAGGCGCTGACCAACGCGCTCAAGCACGGCGCCGGCGGCAAGGCCGAGGTCACCATCCGGTATGCGGATCGCGCCCTGCGCGTCGAGGTGCTCACCACCGGTCCCAGCGTGCTCACCGGGGACGGCGCGCCGCCGGGCGGCGATCGGGACGGCGGCGGGTCCGGTCGCGGTCTGCTCGGCTTGCGGCAGCGAGTCTCGGTGTACGGCGGTGACCTCGACGCCCGGCGCCGCCTCGGCGGAGGGTTCCGGGTCCGGGCCCGCATCCCGCTGGAGGGGCCGTGACGTCGTCCCCGCGCGTGCTGGTCGTCGACGACCAGGAGCTGATCCGCGCCGGTTTCCGGCTGATCCTCACCGCCCGGGGCATCGACGTGGTCGGTGAGGCCGCGGACGGCGCCGAGGCGGTCAGCGAGGAGCAGCGGCTGCGCCCCGACGTGGTGCTGATGGACATCCGGATGCCGGTGCTGGACGGTCTCGAGGCCACCCGCCGGATCCTGGCGCGGGGCCCCGGCTGCCGGGTGCTCATGCTGACCACCTTCGACCTGGACCGGTATGTCTACGCCGCGCTCGCCCTCGGCGCCAGCGGCTTCCTGCTCAAGGACGTGACCGCCGACCACCTGGCCGCCGCGGTCCGGCTGGTCGGCACCGGCGACGCGCTGCTCGCCCCGTCGATCACCCGGCGCCTGGTGCAGCGGTTCGCCGCCGACCCGGCCGCCCGCCCGGCCGTGCACCGCGACCTGTCCCCGCTCACCCCGCGCGAGACCGAGGTGCTCGCCCTGCTCGGCCGAGGCCGGTCCAACACCGAGCTGGCCGCCGATCTGAGCCTCAGCGAGGCCACGGTGAAGACCCACGTGGCCAGGATCTTCGCCAAGCTCGACCTGCGCGACCGCGCCCAGGCGGTCGTCCTGGCGTACGAAACGGGCCTGGTCACCCCCGGTGCTGAAAATTGTCGGACCCGTGTTCTAGGTTGCCGCACATGGGGAGCCTGAGTGGGGACGTGCTCGACGAGCTGGCCCGCGCCGGTCGCATCGACGCGGTCCGTGACCTGCTGTGTGCCGCCGGTGAGGCCGAGCGGATGGCCTTCGGCCCCGAGGTCGCCGCCCGGCTGCGGGCGATGCGGGCGGCGGACTGGCAGGCCGAGTTCGACCCGGCCGGGTCCTACGTGCTGGCCGTGCTCGGTTCGGCGCCGACGGCCGCCGCGGCGGAGAGCCTGCTGTGCCGCCGGGACCTCCGCGACAAGTGGGGCCGCGTGCCGGTGGAGCACGCCCTCGCGGTGCTCCACGCCCGCAAGCCGCCCTGGTGCGGCGACCTCGGGGTCCGGCTGGGTGCCCGGCTCGGCGGCGACGACCCGTGGGCCCACGGCTGGCAGCTGGTGGCAGCCCTCTGCGCCGAGGGCGGGGTGACCCCGCCGGTGCCGAGCGGCGTGATCGCCGGCTGGATCGGCCATCTGCAGTGGCCCGGGCTGGCCGCGTCCCGGCTCGTCCCGTTCGCCGGGCGGCTCCGCGCCGATCCGCACCTCGACCTGCTGCTGCCCGTGGTCTTCGAGGCCGACCGGACCGGTGTCGACCTGACCGCCGCCGACTGGGATCCGCGCACCAAGTCGCACGTCGGCCCGCCGGCCTTCCCGGCCGCCGTCGCCGGGCTGGTCGCCGAGGGCCGCCTCGATCGCGGGCGGATCCTGTCCGCCACCGTCGCACGGCTGGCCCGGGGCGGCAGCGCCACCGAACTCCGGGCGTTCGCCCTGCTGCACGCCGCCCTCGGGCCCAGTGTCCCGGAGCTGGCCGCGCACCTCGGTGGTTATGCGCGGATGCTGACCGCCGCCCCGGCCCCGGTCGCCGGCCTGGCCCAGCGCTGCCTGCGCGCCGTCGACAAGGCCGGCCTCCTCGACCTGGACACCGTGCTGTCCGCCGGGGCACTGGTGCTGGCCGGTCCGGTGAAGTCCCTGGCCAAGGCCCAGCTGGTGTGGTTCGGCACGCTCGCCACCCGGGAACCCGCCCGGCTCGCCGAGATCCTGGAGACCGCCGCGATCGCGCTCGACCACCCCGCGCCCGAGCTCCGGGAGCGTGCGCGCACCCTGATCGAGCAGCACACCGCCCGGCCGGCTCCCGGCGCCGCGGGTGTGCCATCAAACAGACCGGAAGCGTTCCTGCCTGTCCCCATGGTTGAACGACCGTTAAGCTGACCCGGTGACCGTGGATCGAATGCTTCCCACCCCTGAGGCACACGACCTGCTCGACCTGACCAGTGAGCTCGCCACCCGTGAGCTGGCCGGCAAGGTCGACGACTATGAGGCGCGGGGCGAGTTCCCCCGGGAGGTCCTGCGCACGCTGGGACGTGCCGGACTGCTCGGTTTGCCGTACCCGGAAAGCGACGGAGGCGCTGCCCAACCGTACGAAATCTATCTTCAGGTTTTGGAGATCCTGGCCGGGACCTGGCTCGGCATCGCCGAGGCCGTCAGTGTGCACACGTTGTCCTGTTTCCCGGTCGCGGCCTTCGGCAGCGAACGACAGCGCAAAGCGCTGCCGGAGATGCTCGGCGGCGAGTTGCTCGGCGCCTACTGCCTCTCCGAGCCGCAGGGTGGCTCGGACGCGGCGAGCCTGACCACCCGCGCCGTGCCGGACGGGGACGACTGGCTGGTCAACGGCACCAAGGCGTGGATCACGCACGGCGGTTTCGCGGATTTCTACAACATCTTCGTGCGCACCGGCGGGCCCGGGCCGAAGGGCATCTCCTGCCTGATCGCCGACGCGAACACGCCGGGGCTGCTGCCGCAGGCCCGCGAGCGGCTGATGGGCCTGCGGTCGTCGGCGCCGGCGCAGATCGTCCTGGAGGACGCGCGGATCCCGCACGACCGCCTGGTCGGCGGCGAGGGTGAGGGCTTCGCCATCGCGATGCGGGCGCTCGACTCCGGGCGGCTCGGGATCGCGGCGTGCGCGGTCGGGCTCGCCCAGGCCGCGACCGACTACGCGGTCGGGTATGCCCGGGACCGGGAGCAGTTCGGTCAGCCGATCGGTCGGTTCCAGGGTGTCGGCTTCATGCTGGCCGACATGGCCACCCAGGTGTCCGCGGCCCGGGCGTTGCTGCTGGCGGCAGCGCGGTTGAAGGACGCCGGGCGACCGTTCTCGATCGAGGCGGCGAAGGCGAAACTGTTCGCCACCGACGTCGCGATGCGGGTCACCACCGACGCGGTGCAGGTGCTCGGCGGGTACGGCTACGTCGCCGATCACCCGGTCGAGCGCTGGTTCCGTGAGGCCAAGGTGCTGCAGATCGTCGAGGGCACCAACCAGATCCAGCGGATGGTGATCGCCCGGTCGCTGACCGGCTGAGGCGCGTGGTTCGCCCGGTCGGTACTGTTACCGCCGTGGAAGAGATCGACCGGGCGATCGTGTCAGCCCTGACCGCGGACGGCCGATTGTCGTACACCGACTTGGCCGAGCGGGTGGGCCTGAGTGTCTCCGCCGTGCACCAGCGCGTTCGCCGGCTCGAGCAGCGCGGGGTGATCGCGGGGTATACGGCGAAGGTGTCGTACGAGGCGCTCGATCTGCCGCTGACCGCGTTCGTGGCGATCCGCCCGTTCGACCCGTCCCAGCCGGACGACGCCCCCGAACGGCTGGCCCACCTCTCCGAGATCGACTCGTGTTACTCGGTGGCCGGTGAGGACTTCTACATGCTCCTCGTCCGGGTGAAGAGTCCGCTGGATCTGGAGCGGTTGCTGCAGGACATCCGTACGGCGGCGAACGTGACCACGCGCACGACCGTGGTGCTGTCCACGCCTTACGAGAACCGGCCGCCCCGGATCGCCCCGCCCGCCACGGCGGAGTAGCAGGTGTGGTGTTACCGCCTAGCCTCCTAGGAAGCTGTAAAGCGGGTGTCCAGGCTGGCACCCTCAACAACGGAGGCCCGTGACGGGTCCGCACGGCGCGCGTTGTCCTCACGACACGAGCGAGAGGCGGACGACCATGCGACGACGAACCCTGCTGACCGCCGGAGCGGCCGTGGCGTCGGCGAGCGTGGCCGGCGCCTGGGCCTACGCGGCCGGGCGGACCGGGGTCGCGCCGCTCGCCGTACCGTCGGTGCCACCCGGCCGGGAACGCTGCGAGCTGCGGTACTCGAAGGCGCGCGGGGCGACCGTCGACTTCTACACCGCGGTGCCGGCCGGGCACGGTGACGGCGCCGGGCTGCCGGTCTGCCTGGTCCTGCACGGCGGCTCGAAACGTCCGGCCGATTTCGCGCAGCTGGGCCTGGGCCGGTTCCTGACCGACGCGGTGAACCGGGGCGCGCCACCGTTCGTGCTGGCCGGCGCGACCGGGGACCGGCTGTCCTGGCAGCCGAACGGGACCGACGACCCGCAACGGATGGTGCACGAGGAGTTGCCGGCGTGGTGCGCGGCCCGGGGTTACGACACCGGCCGGCTGGCGGCGTGGGGCTGGTCGATGGGCGGCTACGGGTCGTTGCTGCTGGCCGAGGCGTTCCCGCAGTTCGTCCGGGCGGTGGCCGCGTTCTCCCCGTCGGTCGTCCCCGGCGACGCGGTGTTCCAGGCCACCGGCCGGCTGACCGGCACGCCGGTGGGGTTGTGGTGCGGCCGCGACGATCCGCTGTATGCCAACGTGCGCGCCCTGCGCCGGGCGCTGCCGGCGCTGCCGGAGGTCGAGGCGTTCGGGCCGGGAAAGCACAACTTCGGGTACTGGAGCACGCTGCTCCCGGCCGCCTTCACCTTCCTCGGCACCCGCCTGACCAGCCCGGCACCGACCCCACGCTGACCTCCTCGCCGCCCGCGGGACGGCGCGGCGGGCTGCGGAAACGCCGACCCACCGCCCGGAAATGCGGACGACTCCCGTCCCACCGCCGGGATAGCCTGCGGCGCATGCCGTCCCGCCGCCGTCCGATCACCGTCCCGGAGGAGTTCGCCGCCTGGCGGATCCGGCTCGACGGCGCCGGCGGCCGGGACTGGATCACCACCCTGCCGGACCGGGTCGACGACCTGCTCGACCGCTGGTGCCTGACGCTCGACGGCACCCCGCCGCTGCACGGCTCCCAGGCCCTCGTCCTCATGGTCACCCGCGACGACCGCCGCCTGGCGTTGAAGGTGAGCGCGCCCCAGGACCGGACGACCGCCCAGGAGGCGATCGGCCTGCGCGCCTGGAACGGCAACGGGACCGTCGAGCTGCTCGCCGACGAGCCCGGCGCGCTGCTGCTCGAGCGCCTCGACCACACCCGGACCCTGCACGCCGTCCCGCTGACCGAGGCCGCCGAGATCGCCGGAACGCTGATCCGCACGCTCGCGATCCCGCCGCCGCCGGGCGTTGCGACCCTGCCGGACGTCGTGGCCGGCATCGCGGAAACCCTGAAGGCTCGTCAGCGCAAGCTCGGCGATCCGGTTCCCGACCGCTGGCTCTGCGAGGCTATCCGGTACGCGGGGGAGCTCCCGTCCGCCGGCGTCCCCGTCCTGATCCACGCCGACCTGCACTACGGCAACATCCTGGCCGGCACGCGCACGCCGTGGCTGGCCATCGACCCGCGCCCGCTGGCCGGCACCCCGGAGTACTCGATCCCGGAACTCCTCTGGACCCGCGCCGACGACCTGCACGCACCCGCCGACGTCCACCACCTGCTGTCCGTCCTGGTCGACACCGCCGCCCTCAACCCGGAGCTGGCCCGCGGCTGGGCGATCACCCGCTGCGTCGACTACTGGCTGTGGGGCACCGAACACGGCCTGACCCTCGACCCACCCCGCACCGCCAAAATCCTGTCCGCCCTGCTCCCCCTCTGACCGCCCCGACACCACCACCAGCCGCACGATCCCAGCTGGCGCTGGCGCCTGTCTCCCGCCCGGGCGAGGACCGCCACCGCCAGCCCCACGTGTCCGGCTGGCACCCAGGGGTGTCTCGCGCCGTTGTGGCACCCCCGGGCGCCAGCTGCACGTGTCCGGCTGGCGCCCAGGGGTGTCTCGCGCCGTTGTGGCACCCCTGGGCACCAGCCGTGCGACTGCGGCTGGTCCGCAGCGGTGTCTCGCGGTGGTTTTGGGACCTCTGCGGGTCAGCCGGAGGCGCGCGGCTGGCGCTCGCGGTGGGGACCGTCGGCACCGGCTGGGCGGGTCTGGCTGGGGCTGGGGGCTGTGTCGCGCTTGTCTGGCGGCGCTGGGAGCCAGCCGCACGGGCGCCGCGGGGACGGTTCGGCGAGGGGCTAACTGTCAGGGACTTAGCGTGGCGGGGCTCATGTCGTAAAAAAAGTGAGGAACCGAACCGCATGATCGAGCAGGCTGTCTCTCATGCTCTGCGCCTCGCGCAGAGCTGGCCGCACTGGGACGGGACGCCGATCCCGGCCGATGACCGGTTCTACACACCGCACAAGGCGATCCGCCGGATCGGTGACCATCTGATCGACCACCTCGCCGAGGTGGAGGCGCGGCTGGCCGGGGTCCCGACGATCCCGGACCGCTGGCACGCGTCGGCGATCACCACGCCGGGGGATCTGGCGGTGTTCACCGCGGCGGACCTGGCCGAGGCGGAGAGTCGGCTGACCAGGTTGGCGCAGATCTGGACGGTGCGGCTGGCCGGGCTCACCGCGGAGCAGCTGGACCACCGTGAGCCCGGCGCCTGGACGATCCGGGAGATCGCCGAGCACCTGTCCGACACGTATTACGCGGACGCCGTCGGCTGGCTGTCAGAGGTCCCTCAGGTCGGGTGAGGCACCCCTGGGGCCCAGCCGGCCCAGCTTGCGCAGGCGCAGGACCGGTCCTGACCCGCCGGTTTCCGGGACTCCGGCGGCGAGCGCGCGTTCCTCGTACCGGAAATGGTTTCCATGATGGCCGCGAGACCGTCCAGTTCGCGCTGGACCGCGCCCGGCGGGCCGTCCGCGAGTCCCGCGACGCCCGGGCGAACGACGACCACATCCCGCGGCGGCCAGGAGACGGCGGCCGGGAGACCGCGGCCGAAAGCGGCGGCCGGGAAGCAGTGGCCGGGAAAGCGCCGGCCGGGGAAGCGAGCGTCAGCTCGCCAGCCACTGCTCGTGGGCGGTGGCCAGCCGGGTCCACAGGTTGTCGCGCTCGGCCGCGGTGAACTCGGCGAAGGTGATCCCGAAGACGTCCGCGAGCGCCGTGAAATAGTCGTCCCGCCTGGTCAGCTCGGTGCGGGACGGCTCGTCGCCGACCCGGGTGAGCACCAGGTTGCGCACGATGTCGGCCCCGGTGGCGTCCCGTCGCGCGGCCGTGGCGATCCGCACGAACCCGGACTCCGGCGACGTCGACAGGTGCTCGTGCTGGCCGGCGAACGCGGACATCCCGGTGGGTTCGGCCCGGAAGTCCATGCCGAGGAACGAGCCGCGCGGATCGTGGTCGAAGCGCCAGCCACCGGGTTCCGCCTCGGACGGCCGCAGCCGGTAGACGAACGGCCCCTGCCGGTGCTCGCCGGCCACCAGGGGCAGCGGCCCGTGCAGCCCGTCGCCCATGCCGAGGTCGACCAGCCAGGCACCGCCGGGCGCGTCGGCCGAGGGTAGCCCGGTGACGGTCAGGACCAGGTGGTTGGCGCTGGCCCCGGCCGGCTGCCCGGCGTTGCCCTGCACCCCGCCGACGTGCCGGGTGACCTGGTAGCCGAGGGTGTGCAGCAGCGCGGAGAACGCCCCGTTGAGGTGGTAGCAGTACCCGCCGCGCCCGGCCAGGATCCGCCGGGTGGACTCGGCCGGGTCGATGCCGGTGGGCCGGCCGAGCCAGATCTCCAGACATTCGTACGGCACGCGCTCGGCGTGTGCCCGGTGCAGCGCGTGCAGACCGGGCACGCTGGGCGCCTGCCCGGCCAGCTCGTCGAGCCCGAGCCGCCGCAGATATGCGACATCGTCCATGCCTGGACCCTATCGACGGAGAACACATGATTATCGTTGCCGGTGAGTTGCGGGTGCCCGCCGAGGACCGTGAGCGCTACCTGGCCGGGGTGGCGGAGGTGACCCGCTCGGCCCGTCGCGCGCCGGGCTGCCTGGAGTTCGCCCAGTCCGCCGACCCGCTCGAACCGGGCCGCATCCTGATCCACGAACGGTGGGACTCCGACGCGGACCTGCTGCGGTTCCGCGAGTCCGGCGGCCCGGAGCCGGACCTGCCGCCGGTGCTCTCCGCCGACGTCAAGAAGTACCGGATCTCCGGGGTGGAAGCGCCCTAGCCCCGCTCGGCCCAGGCGCACGCGGTGCGGTAGGGCAGGGTGTAGGTGTCCTTGCCGAGCAGGGCCGGGTGAGTGGCGGTGAGCTGGCGGACCTGGGCGAGCACCGCGGCCCGTTCGTCGGCCGGGAGCAGGATGACGCCGCTGCGCGAGGCGACCAGGTCGAGCAGCTCGCCGGGCTGCACGGTGTGTGCCCAGTCGAAGGTGGCGGTGCTGACCGGGCCGAACGGCGGGCCCATCGTGGTGTCGCGGGCGCGGTCCTCGCGGCCGATGATGGCGCCGAGGCGCTCCACCCAGTCGGCGCGTTCGTCGCGCAGGTTCCACAGCACGCCGAGCCGGCCGCCGGGGGTGAGCACCCGGGCGATCTCCGGCAGGGCGCGGGCCGGGTCGATCCAGTGCCAGGCCTGCGCGACCAGGACCACGTCGGCGCTGGCGTCCGGCAGCGGGATCCGTTCGGCGGTGCCGAGGTGGGCGGGCACCTCCGGCACGGCCCGGCGCAGCTCGCCGAGCATCCCCTCGGACGGGTCGACGGCGATCACGTCGAGCCCGCGCGCCCGGATCTGCCGGGTCAGTTTGCCGGTGCCGGCCCCCAGGTCCAGCACACGAGGCCGACCGGCGGGCAGCAGAAAATCAAGAGCGCTTTCCGGGTACGGCGGACGGCCCCGTTCGTAGGCCCCGGCTGCCGAGCCGAACGAGGAGGCGCCGGGGGCGGTACCGAAGGGATCCACGACGGTGACCCTATCCACAGCACCGGGAAAGATCACCGGGTGTGTTTCGGATCCGTGGCGATCGGGCAGTTCTCTGAGCGAAGCAACCGCAGCTAGCGACCACGGAGGGTTCACCGATGAGCATCACCGACAAGGCGAAGAACAAGGCCGAAGAGCTCGCCGGTAAGGCGAAGCAGGCCGTCGGCAACGCGACGGACAACGAGAGCCTGGTTGCCGAGGGCGTTGCTCAGGAGACCGCCGCGCACGCCAAGCAGGCCGGCGAGCACGTGAAGGACGCCGGCAACGACGTCCGCGACGCGTTCAAGTAGACCCAAGCGCACCAAAAGGCCCCGGCGGTTCGCCGGGGCCTTTTGCCGTCAGATGGCGAGAGCCGCGTCGGCTTCCTGCTTGCGCCACCACTCCTGGCCGGTCTTCGGCAGCGTGTCGATCGGGTCGTAGTAGGCGTAGAGCTTGGTCAACGCCTCGCTGTCGTCCTTCTCGATCGACGTGCGGTAGTTCTTCGTCCAGTACGAGATGCCGTGCTCACGGTCGTAGTCGGCGATCATGTGCACCCAGCGCTTGCCGACGAACGGCACGTCGCAGACGATCCGCGGCGTCGCATACCCCGGCAGGTAGCCCATCAGGTCGTGCTGCAGCTGCTGGGCGTGCCAGACCGGCACCCGCCAGTGCTCCGCGTTCGGGATCATGTCGCACATGTAGAAGTAGTACGGCAGGATCCCGGCCTCGCCCTGCAGCGCGAAGCACAGGTCGAGCAGGTCGGGCGCGGTGGCGTTGACGCCGCGCATCAGCACGCCCTGGTTGCGCACGTCGCGCACGCCGACCTCGAGCAGCGTCCGGGTGGCCTTGGCGACCAGCGGCGTCAGCGAGTTCACGTGGTTGACGTGGGTGTGCACGGCCAGGTTGACCCCGCGGCGCTCGGCGGTGACCGCGACCCGGTGCATGCCCTCGACCACGTCGTCCTGCAGCCAGTGCTGCGGCAGGCCCATCAGCGCCTTGGTGGCCAGCCGGATGTCGCGCACGGTCGGCACCGACAGCAGACCCATCAGGTACGCCTCGAGCTGCTTCCACGGCACGTTGGCCACGTCGCCACCGGAGACCACCACGTCGCGGACGCCCGGGTGCGCCTTCAGGTATTCCAGGTGGGCGGCGTACCGGTCGACCGGCTTCTGCACCAGTTTGAGCTTGGGCACCGTGGGGGTGCTGTTGCCGACCAGGTCCATCCGGGTGCAGTGCCCGCAGTACTGCGGGCAGGTGGAGAGCAGCTCGGCGAGCACCTTCGTCGGGTACCGGTGGGTCAGGCCCTCGGCGACCCACATGTCGTGCTCGTGCAGCGAGTCGCGGCTGGCGTGCGGGTGCGACGGCCAGGTCAGGTGCCGGTCGGTGGCGACCGGCAGCATGTACCGCCGGATCGGGTCGGCGTAGAACGAGGCCGTGTCGGGCACCTCGTGCGGCACCATGGTGTTGACCATCTGCGGCGGGATCAGCATGGACATGGTGGCCATCTGGAGCTGGTCTTTCTCCAGGTCGGCGTAGAACGACTCGTCGACGAGGTCGCCGAGCACGGCGCGCAGCTGCTTGATGTTCTTGACGCAGTTGACCCGCTGCCACTGCGAGGACTGCCACTGCGCGGCGGTGACGTCACGCCACCCGGGGAACCGGGTCCAATCCGGCTCGGCCAGCTCCCGCCGCTGGTACTCGTAGGGCTGTCCGGTCTCGAGATCGGTCACCTGGATTCCTCCCTGCCTCAGCTGTACAGATCAATCAAGCTACTGGAGAATCTTCGGCCTAGCCAGGTTGTGTACGAAAGATTTACGGTAGACCGGCACTTGGAAGCGATTGTTTAGCGTCTGTGATGAGAAGGAGCGTGTTCAATGTCGGGTTCGGTGGGTCTGGCGCGGGTGCTGGAACCGGCCGGGGTGCTGCCTCAGGCCGCTTGGCGCCTGGACGCCTCCCCGGAGATCGGGCCCGACGAGGTACGGATCCGCGTGCAGCGGCTCAACCTCGACGCCGCCAGTTATCGGCAGCTCGCGCAGAAACATGCGGGCGACGGCGCGGCGATCCGCGCCGAGGTGCTCGCGATCGTGGGCGACCGGGGCAAGATGCACAACCCGGTGACCGGCTCCGGCGGCATGCTGATCGGCGTGGTCGAGGAGGTCGGGCCGGAGTCGCCGTTGCCGGTCAAGCCGGGCGACCGGGTGGCCACCCTGGTGTCGCTGACGCTGACCCCGCTGCGGATCACCGACGGGCTGCGCGACTGGGACGGGCTCGGCGAGCAGGTCCCGGCGGACGGCACCGCGATCCTGTTCGGCCGCTCGATCGTCGGCGTGCTGCCCGACGACATGGCCCCGGAACTGGCCCTGGCGGTCTACGACGTGTGCGGCGCGCCGGCGCTGGTCGACCGGGTGGTCCGGCAGTACTCCGCACCGACGGTGCTGGTGCTGGGCGGGGCCGGGAAGAGCGGTTCGCTGTCCCTGGCCGCCGCCAAGCGCGCGGGTGCCCATACCACAGCGATCGTCGTCTCGGAAGCGGAGCGCAACGCGCTGCAGCGGACCGGACTGGCCGACCACATCGCGGTCGCCGACGCCCGGAACCCGGTCGCGGTCGCCGAAGCCGCCGGCGAAGTCGACATCACCGTGGTCTGTGTGGACGTGCCGGGCTGCGAGCACGGCGCGATCCTGGCCACCGCACCCGGCGGCACCGTGATCTTCTTCTCGATGGCCACCAGTTTCTCCGCGGCCGCGCTCGGCGCCGAGGGCCTGGCCGCCGACGTGACGATGCTGGTCGGCAACGGTTACGTGCCCGGGCACGCCGCGTTCGCGGTCGACCTGGTGCGCACGGTGCCCGCGGTACGGGCCTTGTTCGAGGCGCGGGTAGCGGGAGACTGATCCGCATGACTTCACCCTCGGCCCAACCCTCGGTCCGCTACACCAACGGTCGCTTCTATTCCGCCGCCGAGCCGCGCGCCACCGCGATGCTGGTCCGCGACGGCGCCATCGCCTGGCTCGGGGACACCGCCGACGTGCCGGCCGCCGACCGTACGGTCGATCTGGCCGGCGCGCTGGTCACCCCGGCGTTCGTGGACGCGCACCTGCACGCCACCGACACCGGCCTGGCCGCCGACGGCCTCGACCTGTCCGGGGTCCGCTCGGCCGGTGAGCTGCTCGACGCGGTCGCCGCGTTCGCGGCCACCCGGCCGGCCGACGGTGTGGTGCACGGGCACGGCTGGGACGAGTCGACCTGGACCGAGCAGACCCCGCCGGCCGCGGCCGAGCTGGACCGGGCCGCGGCCGGCCGCAAGGTGTACCTGTCGCAGGCGTCGGTGCACTCGGCGCTGGCGTCGTCGGCGCTGCTGCCGGCCGCCGAGGGCACCGACGGTTACCACCCGTCCGGCTGGGTGCGCGAGCAGGCCCACCACGCGGTACGCGCGGTCGCCCTCGGCGCGCTCACCCCGGAGCAGCGCACCGCGGCGCAGCGGACCGCGCTGAGCCGGGCCGCCGCGATGGGCATCGCCGCGGTGCACGAGTGCGGCGGGCCGGGCACGTCCAGCGAGGACGACTTCCGGTCGGTGCTGGCGCTGTCCGCGCAGGGCCTGCCGCAGGTGTTCGGGTTCTGGGGTGAGCTGGGCGGCGCCGAGCGGGCCCGGGAGCTGGGCGCGCACGGCGCGGCCGGCGACCTCTACGCCGACGGCGCGCTGGGGTCGCGGACCGCGTCGCTGCGCGCGCCGTACCACGACGGCGACCACGGGCACGGCGAGGCGTTCCTGACCGCCGAGCAGGCCGCCGCGCACATCCTGGACTGTGTCCGGGCCGGGTTCCAGAGCGGTTTCCACGCCATCGGCGACGCCGCGATCACCACCGTGCTGGAGGGCTTCGCGCTCGCCGCCAAGCAGGTCGGCGTGGACACGCTGCGCGAGGGGCACCACCGGATCGAGCACGTCGAGCTGATCGACAAGGCGATGATCGCCCGGCTGGTCGAGTTCGGGGTGATCGCCTCGGTCCAGCCGGTCTTCGACGCGCTGTGGGGCGGCACCGACCGGATGTACGCCCAGCGCCTCGGCGTCGAGCGGGCCCTGGCCAGCAACCCGATCGGCGCGATGCACGCGACCGGGGTGGCCCTGGCGTTCGGCTCGGACTCGCCGGTGACCGCGCTGGACCCGTGGTCGATCGTGGTGGCGGCGACCGCACCGCGCAACCCGGCGTACCGGATGAAGGTGCGGGCGGCGTTCGCGGCCGCCAGCCGGGGCGGGTGGCGGGCCGCCGCCGTGGACCGGGTCGGCGTGCTCGCGCCCGGCGCCTCGGCCACCTTCGCCGCCTGGGAGACCCCGGGCGGCCTCAGCGAGGGACTGCCGGCACTCCTGCCGGACATCGACGGGGTGGTTCCCGCGCGGCCGGTCTGCCGGCGCACGGTGCTGCACGGCGAGACGATCTTCGAGAACAACTAGGGAGCGCAATTCAAGTGGCCGGGAAGCTGGATCTGGACCCGCGGATCGTCGCGCGGGCGCGGGCGCTCGCCGTCAGGGCCGGGCAGCCCGTCGTCGACATCGCGCGGTCGCACACCACCGTGTCGGTGGAGCGGGCGGTGCTGCGCCTGGCCGGGGTGCACGGCGCCGACTCGGACGGGATCCCCTGGGTGAACCGTCTGGTCGACGCCGTGCGCGCGGATGTCGGGCTGGGCCACGGGGTGGCGGTGCCGGTGTTCCACGCGGCGGCGGCCACCGGTGTGGACGACCTGACCGTTCTGGCGCAGAAGGCGGCGGCCGGGGCGGTGCGCTTCGACGTACCGGAGAAGAAAGCCGAGGTGACCGCGGCCCGCAGGCGGGCCAAGAAGTCGGCCGCCGACGGTCTCAAGATCGTTGATCGGCGCCGGGCCGAGCGGGACCGGCTGATCAAACGGTACGGCGATCCGCAGCAACGGCCGTGGATCTACCTGATCGTGGCGACCGGGGACATCTACGAGGACATCCCGCAGGCGCAGGCGGCGGCCCGGGCCGGCGCCGACGTGATCGCGGTGATCCGGTCCACCGGGCAGTCGCTGCTGGACTACGTGCCCGAGGGCGCCACCCGGGAGGGTTTCGCCGGCACCTACGCCACCCAGGAGAATTTCCGGCTGATGCGGGCCGCGCTGGACGTGACGTCCAAGGAGCTGGGCCGCTACATCCGGCTGACCAACTACGCGTCCGGGCTGTGCATGCCCGAGATGGCCGCGCTGGCCGGCATGGAACGCCTGGACATGATGCTCAACGACTCGATGTACGGCATCCTGTTCCGCGACATCAACCCGATCCGTACCTTCGTCGACCAGCGGTTCAGCCGTCAGGTGCACGCCCGCGCCGGGATCATCATCAACACCGGTGAGGACAACTACCTGACCACCGCGGACGCGGTCGACGCCGCGCACACCGTGACGGTGTCGCAGCTGCTCAACGAGTTCTTCGCGCACGAGGCCGGGCTCGCCGACTGGCAGCTCGGGCTGGGCCACGCGTTCGAGATCAACCCGGATCTGCCGGAGTCGTTCCGGATGGAGCTGGCGCACGCGCTGCTGGCCCGGGAGATCTTCCCGGACGCGCCGCTGAAGTGGATGCCGCCGACCAAGCACATGACCGGCGACGTGTTCCGCGGCAACCTGCTCGACGGCTTCTTCAACCTGGTCGGCGCGCTCACCGGGCAGGGCATCCTGCTGGTCGGCATGATGACCGAGGCGGTGGTCACGCCGTGGATTTCGGACCGCGACATCGCCCTGCAGAACGTGCGGTACGTGCTCAACGGCGCCGGCAACCTGCACGAGGACTTCGTGCCGGCGCCGGGCGGGTTCATCCGCAACCGGGCCAACCAGGTGCTCGGCGAGGCGATCGAGCTGCTCGAGCGGATCGTCGACGACACGCTGATGGAGGCGATCGCGGACGGCACGTTCGGCCTGATGAAGCGCCCGGCGACCCGGGGCAAGGGCCTCGACGGCGTCGCGAAGCAGGACGCCGACTACTACAACCCGGTGACGGAGGCTTTGGAATCATGAGCATCGTCCGGCCCTACGGGGACACCACCGGGGACGGGATGGTGCAGCTGTCGTTCACGCTGCCGATCCCGCACGACAAGCGCGCCGAGGGCGCCGCGATCCAGCTCGCCAACAAGATGGGCATGGACCCGGCGCTGCTGGTGCACGCGAAGCCGATGGGCGACGGGTTCACCTTCTTCGTCGTCTACGGCAAGGTCAGCCACCTGGTCGACACCGAGAAGGTGCAGATCGTCGAGCGCGACTTCCCGCTGCTGAGCGCGAAGGAGGTCAACGCCGTGATCAAGCGCAAGCTGCGGCGGCGGCTGAACGTGGTCGGCGCGTGCATCGGCACCGACGCGCACACCGTCGGCATCGACGCGATCCTCAACCTCAAGGGCATCGCCGGCGAGAAGGGCCTGGAGTACTACGCCGAGCTGTCGGTCACCAACATGGGCGCCCAGGTGTCGGTGCCCGAGCTGGTCGAGACGGCCCGCGAGCAGAAGGCCGACGCGGTGCTGGTCTCCCAGGTGGTCACCCAGCGCGACGCGCACCTGCACAACACCCGGGCCATGTCGGCGGCGTTCCGCGAGGCGCTGCCGGCCGGGAAACGTCCGCTGCTGATCGTCGGCGGGCCGCGGTTCGACGAGCTGATGACCACCGACCTCGGCGTCGACCGGATCTTCACCCGCGGCACCACGCCCCGTGAGGTCGCCTCCTACCTGGTACACGCCCTGATCGGGAGCAAAGCATGATCACCGTGACGCATCGGCGCTACGTCCCGTACTCGCACGCGCACTACGCCGGGAACCTGGTCGACGGGGCGTACTCGCTCGGCCTGTTCGGCGACGTCGCCACCGAGGTGTGCATCCAGCTCGACGGCGACGAGGGGCTGTTCGCCTCCTACGACGACGTGCAGTTCAAGGCGCCGGTGCAGGCCGGCGACGTCCTCGAGATCACCGCCACGGTGGTCACGATGGGCACCCGCAGCCGCAGGATCGAGTTCGCGTCGACGGTGGTCTGCCGGGGGACCGGCGGCTCGGCCGCGCAGGTGCTCGCCGAGCCGATCGTCGCGGTGACCGCGGTGGGCACCGTGGTCGTGCCACCGAAGGCGTGAGCGAGGTCGTCTGCGTCGACGTCGGGTCGACGTACACCAAAGCCGCCAAGATCGATCTGGCCGGCGCGCGGCTGGTCACCCGGGCCGAGACGCCGACCACCACCGGAACGGACGTCCTGGCCGGTCTGGACGCCGCGGTGGCCGCGGTCGGCGGTACCGGCCTGCCGCTCTACGTCTGCTCGTCGGCCGGCGGCGGGCTGCGGCTCGCGGTGGTCGGCTACGAGAGCCTGGTCACCGCGGAGGCCGGGCACCGGGTCGGGTTGTCGGCCGGCGCCCAGGTGGTGCACGTCGCGGCCGGTCCGCTGACCGGCGCGGCGATCACCGCGCTGCGCGCGGCCCGCCCGGACGTGCTGCTGCTGGTCGGTGGCACGGACGGCGGCGACGGCGAGGTGTTGCTGCACAACGCCCGGCGCCTGGCCGCGAATCGCTTGCGGATCCCGGTGGTCCTGGCCGGCAACGCGGAGGTACGGACGGAAGCTCGTGAAATCCTGGAGAACCGTGGCGTGCCGGTGACCGTGACCGGCAACGTGCTGCCCAGGATCGGCGTGCTCGACCCGCTGCCGGCCCGCGCCGCGATCCGCGAGGTGTTCCTCAAGCACGTGATCGGCGGCAAACGCCTGTCCAAGGGCCCCCGGTTCGCGTCGCTGGTGCGCGCGGCCACCCCGGACGCGGTCCTGGCCGGGGTGGAGCTGCTCGCCGACCGGGCCGCCGCCGGGGTGCTGGTCGTCGACGTCGGCGGCGCCACCACCGACGTGTACTCGGCGCTGCTCCCGGACGCGGAGGAGGAGACCGGCCCGCGCCGCGACGTGGCCGGCACGCTCTGGCGCTCCCGCACGGTCGAGGGTGACCTCGGGGTGGCCGTCGGCGCGGACGCCACCCGGGAGGCCGCCGCCGCGGAGAAGCTGCCGGTGCCCCGGGAGGATCGGGAACTGGCCGCCACCGCCGCGATGATCGCGCTGCGCCGGCACGCCCGGGGCCACGCGGCCGGCCCGGGGCTGCCCCGCACCGGTGGCCGGGACCTGCGTGACGTACGCCTGGTGGTCGGCTCCGGCGGGGTGCTGCGGCACGGCGGCGGCGAGCACGTGCTGGGCGCGCTGCTGGCCGACACGGCCGGCGGCTGGGCCCTGCCGGACCGCGCCCGCACCGTCGTCGACACCCGGTACGTGCTCGCCGCGGCGGGCCTGCTGTCCACCGATCATCCAGCGGTGGCCACCGGACTGCTCGATACCCTGCTGTCCTGACGGGCGACGTCGACGGAGTGCATTTCCGGACACGCCGAGGAACGCGACACGCCGGTACGCGCACCTGACGGTTGACAGACCGCCCCCGTCCGGACGTACCGTCTTCAGGTCCTGTTTCACGGTAGGCGACTGTGATTCGCTTCGTTCCCGCACCCACTGGCCCGCAGTCCTCGCTGGGGTCGCGCGTTCAGCCAGGTCCAGGGGGTACGGGCGCGCTGGCGACGCGGACCGGGTCGCGACACCGGTAGCCGAGACGAACCGAGCCTGGCCAGTAGACAACGGCACGCCGCGGGCAGCCAGCCCGTGCCGCGCCGGTCCGAAGGTCAGCGGGAGGTTCGGCGGGCACACCGGCCTGAGACGGATAGAAGCACCCGAGGGGCGCGGCTTCACGACGCCGCGTCCCTCAGCCACCTCTCATCCGCCCGGTACGCATTTGCCGCCGACTACCCGGCCGGAACGCCCCCACCAGGCAGGTAACCTGCTCCGCGTGGAACTGACGATGCCGCCACCCGACCTCGCCGAGCCGGGTCCGAGCACCCCGCCGCCCGACCGGCCCGCGCCGCTGCGCCTGCCGGTCGCCGCCGCCCTCGCGGTGGCCGCCGGCGTCGCGCTGCTGCTCGCCCTGCCGCCGTACGACCTGTGGTGGCTCGCCCCGGCCGGTGTCGCGCTGCTGGCCGCGGCCGTGCACCGGCGGCGGCTGCGGGCCGGCCTCGGCCTCGGCTTCCTGGCCGGGCTGGTGCTGTTCTTCCCGCTGCTGGAGTGGACCCGGATCGCGGCCGGTTTCGCGCCCTGGGCGCTGCTGAGCACCGCGCAGGCCGCGGTGCTCGGCCTGGCCGGCCTGGCCGGCGCGTGGCTGTCCCCGGTGATCGACCGGTGGCGGGCGCTGTGGCCGCTGCTCACCGGCCTGCTCTGGGTCGCCGACGAGGCGCTGCGCGACCGGGCGCCGTTCGGCGGCTTCCCCTGGGGCCGGATCGCGTTCAGCCAGGGCGACGCCCCGTCGCTGCGGCTCGCCGCGTGGGGTGGCGCACCGCTGGTGACGTTCGCGGTGGCGGCCGCCGGCGGCACCCTGGTCGCGCTGGCCTGGCGCCGCTGGAGCGCCGCGGCGCTGCTGCCGGCCGCCGGGTTCGCCGTCGCCTTCGCCGTGCTGACCGCCGGGCCGGCCGCGGTGCCGCTCTCCGCGCCGGCCGGCCCGTCGCGCACCGTCGCGATCGTGCAGGGCAACGTGCCCCGGCTGGGCCTGGACTTCAACGCCCAGCGCCGGGCGGTGCTCGACAACCACGTCAGCGCGACCCGGCAGCTGGCGATCGACGTGGCCGCCGGCAAACAGCCGCAGCCCGACCTGGTGGTGTGGCCGGAGAACTCCAGCGACATCGACCCGCTGCGCAACACCGACGCCGCGCAGGAGATCTCCGACGCGGCCCGGGCGATCGGGGTGCCGATCCTGGTCGGCGCGGTGCTGCGCACCGACAACCCGGCCGACATCAAGAACGCCGGGCTGCTCTGGATGCCGGTCACCGGCCCCGACCTGACCCAGACGTACGTCAAGCAGCACCCGGTGCCGTTCGCCGAGTACATGCCGCTGCGCTCGGTCGCCCGGCTGGTCAGCGACAAGGTCGACCTGGTCAAGAACATGCTGGCCGGTGACCACGCCGGTGTGATCGACACCGGCGCGCTGACGCTCGGCGACGTGATCTGCTTCGAGGTCGCCTACGACGGGATCGTCCGCGACACGGTCACCGAGGGCGCGCAGATCCTCACCGTGCAGACCAACAACGCCACGTTCGACGAGGGCGAGGCCCGGCAGCAACTGGCCATGGTCCGGCTGCGCGCGGTCGAGCACGGCCTCGACTCGCTGATGGTGTCGACGGTCGGTGTTTCGGCTTTCGTCGATACAGCCGGTGGCGTGCACGGCGCCACGGCCTTCAACACCGCCGGGGTGGTGGTGCATAAAATGTCCACCGGAGGTACGCGTACGCTGGCGACTCGTTCCGGGATCTGGCCCGAGGCGATCGCGGTGGCGCTGACCGTCATTCTCCTGGTCTGCGCGTGGCCGATGCGCCGGAGGCGGACCATCACGAGCACAGGCGTAGAGAGCACGGAGGCACGGTGAGCGAGGTAGAAGGCTACCCGGGAGTGGGACGGGTCCTCGTGATCATTCCCACGTACAACGAGGCGGACAACGTCCGCCTGATCACCGCGCGGGTCCGCAAGGCGGTTCCCGAGGTGGACATCCTGGTGGCCGACGACAACTCGCCGGACGGTACCGGGGACATCGCCGACGAGCTCGCGCTCGCCGACGACCACCTCTTCGTGCTGCACCGTCAGGGCAAGGAAGGTCTCGGCGCGGCGTACAAGGCCGGTTTCGCCTGGGCCAAGGACAAGGGCTACGACGTCGTCGTCGAGATGGACGCGGACGGCTCGCACGCCCCCGAGGAGCTGCCCAACCTGCTCGGCGCGCTGACCGAGGCGGACGCGGTGCTCGGCACCCGGTACATCGCCGGCGGCAGCGTGCACAACTGGCCGATGCACCGGCTGCTGCTCTCCCGCGGCGGCAACATCTACATCCGGATGGCGCTCGGCATGCCGTTCCGGGACGCGACCGGCGGCTACCGGGCGTACCGGATGGCCGTCCTCGACGCCATCGACGTGGCCACGGTCGCCTCCACCGGGTATTCGTTCCAGGTCGAGCTGGCCTGGCGGGCGTTCAAGAGCGGGTTCCGGGTGGTCGAGGTGCCGATCACGTTCACCGAGCGCGAACACGGCGTCAGCAAGATGAGCGGCAACATCTTCAAGGAACAGCTGCTCAGGGTCACCGTGTGGGGCGCGCAGGCGCGCAAGGAGAGCCTGATGAACCTGCTGGGGCGCAAACCCAAGCAGGAGCAGACCTGGCCGTGACGGCGCACTCAGGCAGGTCGCAGGTTCTGGTGTCATGCTGAAGAGGAACGCATGACACCCGATCGGGGAGAGTACTGATGCGCCGCAGCCGGATGGCCTACCTTCCCTTCGTCTTCCCCCTGCTCGCGATCGCCGAGATCTCGGCCTTCGTGGCGGTGGCCCACCTGATCGGCGCGGGCTGGGCGTTCCTGCTGCTCGCTGGGTTCACCCTGGCCGGGTTCGCGCTGCTGCGCCAGGAGGGCATCCGCGGCTGGCGGCACTTCCAGGAGGCCGCCGCGGCCGGTCGCCCGCCCGGCGCCGAGGTGGCCAACTCGCTCGTCGGCCTCGGCGGCGCGCTGCTGCTGGCCCTGCCCGGCTTCGTCACCGGTCTCGCCGGCCTGGCCCTGCTGCTGCCGCCCGGGCGGATCGTCGCGCGCCGCGGTGTCGAGCGGTTCGCCGAGCGCCGGCTCGGCGGCGGCGTCACCGGCGACCTGTTCGGCCCGCGCAAGGTGCGGGTGCACGTCGAGGACACGGTCGACTCGACCGTCGTCACCGACGACGTCCCGCGCCAGCCGGCCGCCGCCATCGAAGGCGAGATCGTCCGCTAGCCATGGTCGGCGCGAGCGCGGGCCGACTGCCTGGTTGCGGGCCGATTCCCAGGACGCTGGCTGGGGTTCAAGACAACGCAGAAGGGCCGTCCCGGGAGGGGCGGCCCTTCTTGTCAGGTCAACCTGCTGCGGTCAGCGGCCCCGGCGGGTCCGCACTTCCTGCAGCCGCTCGTTGAGGATGTCCTCCAGTTCGGCGATCGAACGCCGTTCCAGCAGCATGTCCCAGTGGGTGCGCGGCGGCTTGGCCTTCTTCGCCTCCGGCTCGTTGCCGTCGACCAGCCGGGCCACGCTGCCATCGAACTTGCACTCCCAGGTGGTGGGCACCTCGGCGTCGACGGCGAACGGAACCTCGAACTGGTGACCCTTGACGCACAGGTACTCACGGGTCTGTCGGGGCGCCAGCTCGGTGTTACGGTCGGACTCGTAGCTGACTGCGCCTAGACGGCTGCCGCGCAGCATGCGTTCGCCCATGATCGGCTTCCCCTCGCTCGTGGTGCTGCTCTCGTTGGTGTAACGAAAGGGGCGGCCGCCGGATTCCTGCGCCCGCCGAGTATCTATCGGTCTCTTACCCGCCCGGTAAAGGCGATGTAACGCATTGAGCGTAACCGGCCAGCGACCATACCCTGCAAATTGAACGGTCGTGAAGTGGACCTTGGTCCCCTTTACGAGTGTTTGACCCATCTACGGGTGGTGCGATGTCGGTCACTCGGACGTTCATCACCCATTAACCGAGCGCCGGGCTCAGCTTTGTGCCGGAGCCGTCTGCGTCGGGGCCGGTGGGCGACCCGCGCCGAGGGTGGCGAGCGCCGAGGCCAGGTCGCTGACCTGTGCGGTGAGCTGCCCGGCCCGCTGCTGCGCGGCGTCCGCGTCGGCGCGCGCCACCGCCAGGCGGCGTTCCAGATCGGCGCGCTCGTCGGCGGCCCGCTCCAGGTCCTTGCGGACCCGGTCCAGTTCCCCCACGGTACGCCGCAGCTCGTCACGGTCGGACGTCATCGCGGCCAGCTCCTGCCGGACGGCGGTGACCTCGCCGGCGGCCCGCTCGGCGCGCGCGGCGGCCTCGGCGGTCGCCTGTTCGGCGGCCTGCGTGCGGCGGTCCGCCTGGTCGGCGGCTTTGCGCAGCTCACCGGCCTCGGAGCGGGCTGCCGTGAGCGCCTCCTCGGCCCGGGTGGCGGCCTGCTCCGCCGTACGCCGGAAATCGTTGTGGTCGCGCAGCGCCGAAGCCAGATCCCGTTCCGCGGTGTCGCGCTGGGCCTTGGTCTCCTGGGTCTCGCGGCGCGCCGCGGACAGTTCCTCGGCGGCGGTGTCGCGTTCCGCCTCGGCGCGTTCGCGCAGCGCGGCCGCGGCCGTCGCGGCCCGGACCGCCTCGTCGCGGACCGTGACCGCCTCCTGCTCACGCTGGCCGGCCTGCTCGGCGGCCCGCTCGGCGTCGGTGGCCCGCTGCCGGGACTCGTCGCGTTCCGCGGTCGCGGCCACCGCGATCTGCTGGGCCGCCGCGGTCGCCGTCGCGGCCTGCTCGGCGTCGCGGCGCGCGTCGTCCCGCTCGCCGTGCGCGGCCGCCACCGCCCGGGACGTCTCGGCCCGGACCTCGGCCACCTGGCGCTCGACGCCGGCCGGGGACATCTCCGAGTGCAGCGCCTCGGTCAGCGTGCCGACCATCTGGTCGAGCCGGTCGACCGCTTCCCAGGTGCGGGCCACCGAGCCGGCCAGGCCAGGGGAGGAGCGGTGCCGCATCCGCACGTTGCGGGAGGCGCGCTGGCACTCGCCGTCGTTGTCCCGGCAGTACCGGAACGGCCGGCCGGCGGAGTTGCGCTGCGGCACCGGGCGCCCGCAGTGGGCACAGGGTCGGGTCTCGTTCGCCTCGGCGGCGTGGTCCTGCGTCGTCATAGCGTTGCCCACCCTAGGCCGCGCGACGATCTTCCCGGCGTCACCACACCGGGGTGCTTTTTGCGTGAGACAAATTTGTCTCACGTGAGCTATTCTCGTCTCGTGCAGATGGATCAAGAGGCGTTGCTGCGGGCCGCCGCGGAGTTCCTCGGCCGCCGGCCGAACGCCACCCAGGACGAGATCGCCGAGGCGGCCGGGGTCAGCCGGGCCACCCTGCACCGGCACTTCGCCGGGCGGCGGGCGCTGCTCGACGCGGTCGACGCGCTCGCCGTGCGGGAGATGCGCCAGGCCCTCGACGACGTCCGGCTGACCGAGGGGCCGGCCGCCGACGCGCTGCGCCGGCTGCTCGCGGCGAGCCAGCCGGTCTCGCCGTTCCTGGCGCTGCTCTACTCACAGAGCCAGGAGTACGACTCGGACGAGCCGGGCGCCGCCTGGGCCGAGATCGACGAGGCGTTGATGGCGCTGTTCCGGCGAGGTCAGGAGGCCGGCGAGTTCCGTACCGACCTGAGCCCGGCCTGGTTCTCCGACGCGCTGTTCAGCGTGGTCGCCGGGGCCGCCTGGTCGGTCAAGGTGGGCCGGGCCGCGGCCCGCGACTACCCCGCGATGATCACCGGGCTGATGCTGGACGGGGTGCTGCGGTGACCGCCGAGCTGGCGATGCAACGGCGCGGGCGGACCGGGCGCTGGCTGGCGTTCAGCGTGCTGGTGCTGGCCGTGCTGCTGATCGCGGTCGACGCCACGGTGCTCAGCCTGGCCACCCCGTTCATCAGCCGCGAGCTCGGCCCGACCGGCACCCAGCTGCTGTGGATCGGTGACGTCTACTCGTTCGTGCTGGCCGGGCTGCTGGTCACGATGGGCAGCCTGGGTGACCGGATCGGCCGCAAGAAACTGCTGCTGATCGGCGCGACCGCGTTCGGGGTGGCGTCCGCGCTGGTCGCCTACGCGCCGAGCGCCGAACTGCTGATCGCGGCGCGGGCCCTGCTCGGGGTGGCCGGCGCCACCCTGATGCCGTCCACCCTGGCGCTGATCCGCAACATCTTCGCCGACCCGGCCGAGCGCAGCACCGCGATCGGCATCTGGGCGGCCGGCGCGTCGGCCGGCACCGCGTTCGGGCCGGTGGTCGGCGGGTTCCTGCTGGAGCACTTCTGGTGGGGCTCGGTCTTCCTGATCAACGTGCCGGTGATGGCGGTGCTGGTGCCGGTCGGCCTGTGGCTGCTGCCCGAGTCCCGCGACCCGGCGCCCGGGCCGTGGGACCCGGCCAGCGTCGGGCTCTCGCTGATCGGCATGATCGGGACGGTCTACGCGATCAAGGAGGCGGCCGTGCACGGGCTGCGGCCGGACGTCGCCGCCGCCGCGGTGGTCGGGGTCGGCTCGCTGATCGTTTTCGCCCGGCGGCAGCTGCGCCTGCCGCACCCGCTGATCGACGTACGGCTGTTCCGGCACAGGACGTTCACCGGCGTGGTCGGCGCGAACCTGGTCTCGGTGCTCGGGCTGGCCGGGCTGGTCTACTTCCTCTCCCAGTACTTCCAGCTGGTCGCCGGTTATGCACCGCTGAAAGCCGGCCTCGCCGAACTGCCCGCCACGATCGCGTCCACGGTCTCCGGGGTGCTGGCCGGCGCGCTGGTCCGGCGCACCTCGATGCGGATCGCGCTCAGCGGCGGCATCGCGCTGACCGGCCTGGCCATGGCCGCGCTGACCGTGCTGCGGCCGGACACCGGGTACCCGCTGCTGGGTGCGGCCCTGTTCGTCCTCGGCGTCGGGGTCGGCATCGCGTTCACCCTGGCCAGCGACGTGGTGCTGAGCAGCGTGCCGAAGGAGCAGGCCGGCGCGGCGTCGGCGGTCTCCGAGACCGCGTACGAGCTGGGCATGGCCCTGGGCATCGCGACCATCGGCTCGATCGTCACCGGTGTGTACCGCAGCGCCGCCCTGCCCGCCGAGGTGCGTGAGTCCCTGGCGACGGCGGTCGACACCGCGGCCCGGCTGCCCGCGGCCCGCTCGGCCGAGCTGCTCGAGACGGCGCGGGCCGCGTTCACCGACGGGCTGGCCATCGCGTCCGGGATCGGCGCGGTGCTGCTGCTGGCCTCGGCCGCGGCGATCTGGGTGGTGTTCCGCGACTACCCGGACCGGCGGTGAGCCGCATCGTGGCCGGTTTCGTCACCAGGCTGAGCGCTTGCGCGGGTGGGGCGACGTTCCGGCTGAGGTCCGGGCCGGCCGGGCCGGCGCCGGCGGGCGAGGAGTTCGGGATCCGGGGCGGCCCCCGGTCACCCCGTGATCGTGTCGACCCCGGCGGCCGGCGCCGGACGGGTTCGCCGGCGGGGGATCAGCGGGGCGCAGAGCACGGTTGCCGCGGCGGCCGCTCCGATCGCCAGGCTCGGCGAGCTGACCTGCGCGACCGTGCCGAGCAGCAGCGGGGACAGGCCCTGCAGGGTCATCAGGCCGGTGGAGAGCAGGGCGAACATCTGCCCGCGGCGGGACTCCGGGGTGGCGTCCAGCAACGGGCGTTGCAGGCCCAGCTGGTAGGCGTACCCCGTACCGGAAAGGATCAGAACCGTGAGCGCGCCGCCCAGCGGCAGGCCGACGGTGAGCAGCGCCAGCGCGCCACCGGCCAGCAGCACCAGCGGCCCGGACAGTCGTTCGCGGACCGCCGGGCGCACCCAGCGGCCGACGATCAGGTCGCCGAGCAGCATGCCGACCGGGACCGCGGCCATCAGCGCGCCTGCCGACCCGGCCGGGAAGTCACGCGCGGTGGCATACGCGACGAGCAGTGCCTCGGCGCCCGCCAGGAACGCCGACGGCAGCCAGTGCGCCAGCAGCAACCGGCGGATCAGCGGATCACCGAACAGCTGACCGACTCCGGTCAGGCTGGCCCGCACCGCCGAGCCGGCCTCCCCGGGCACGCTGTCCAGATCAGGCAGACCTGTGCGTACGATCAGCGCCGCCACCGCCTGCCCGGCCGCCGCGATCAGCAGCCCCTGCCGCGGGCCGGCCGCCGCGACCGCCACACCCCCGACGGCCAGCCCGAGCAGCTGCGCGCCGGACGACGCGGCGTTGAAGACCGAGCGGCCCAGCACGTACGCGTCGCCGGTGAGCACGTCGGCGACCAGCCGGCTGGTGGCGCCCATGAAGATCGGCGTGCCGCAGGCGACCACCCCGATGATGGTGAGCTGCGCCGCGACCGGCATGTCGACGGTGCCGATGAGCAGCGCCGCGGCGCCACCGGCCAGATAACCGGCGACGATCAGCGGACGCGGCCGGATCCGGTCGGTCAGCGCGCCCAGCAGCAGCCCGCCGACCAGCTGCGGGAGGAAGCCGGCCGCGAAGGCCAGGGCGCTGAGCAGGGCGGAGCCGGTGCGCTCGAAGACCAGCACCGACAACGCGAAGATCCGCAACGACTCGGCGGCGATCGCGGCGGTGCGGGCCAGGAACAGCACGCGGAAGCGGGGTTCGGCGAAGACCTCGCGGTAGGTGGCGCCTCGTTCGGCAGCGGTCATGGGAGCACGGTGCCGCGCAACGGGCCGGCACCGCGACTGATTCGCCATGGGACGTAACATCGGCCGGGTGGTGCGATTCGAGGTCGGGGCCGAGGATCTGGTGCGGACGCGGTTCGCGGTGTCGCCGATCTTCGAGCTGCAGTCGTTGCTGCGGGTGCTGGCCGGGCCGGCGCCGGGTCCGCCGGCCTCCTGGCTGGCGAACTTTCGGTCCGGTTTTGATCAGCTGCGTGACGACCCTTGCCTGGCCGCGGTGCTCGCGTTGAAGACCGCGCGGTCGGGGGCGAACTTCTATGCGCCGCCGCCGCGCGGGATGGCGCAGACGATCGGCGAGGATCTCGCCGCGGTGCGCGCCGTGCCGCTGCCGGTGGCCCGGCAGGAGATCGATTTCTATCTGACCCGGCGGCGGGTCACGGCGGCGGCCCGGACCGTCCTGTACGCCGGCGACGTGCTCGACCGGCTCGCCGACTTCCTGGCGAGAGCCTGGTCGGTGCTGCTCGCCGAGCAGTGGCCGGCGATGCGCGCGGTCTGCGAGCGCGACGTCGTGCACCGCGCCGCCGAACTGGGCCGGGCCGGCTGGGCGGCCGCGCTGTCCGGGCTCGGCCCGAAGGTCCGCTGGCGCGACGGTGGCATCGACCTGTCCGGGCACACCGGCACGGCGGGCGCCCTCGACGGCAGCGGCCTGCTGCTCGTGCCCTCGGTGCTGATCTGGCCGGGCACCGCCGTGTTCGGTGATGACCCCTGGCCGAAAGCGATCGTGTATCCGGCGCGGGGTGTCGGCACCCTGTTCGAGCCGTCGCCGCCGGCCGCGCCGGACGCCCTGGCCGCGCTGCTGGGCCGCAGCCGGGCGCAGCTGCTGATCAGTCTGGCCGAGCCGGCCAGCACCACCCAGCTGGCCACGGTCCTCGGCCTGGCCACCGGAGCGGTGGGTGATCACCTCGCGGTCCTGCACCGGGCCGGCCTGGTGAGCCGGGCCAGGGCGGGGCGCTCGGTGCTCTACACGCGCACCCCGCTGGGCGACGCCCTCGCCGTTGCCGCCGCCTGATCCTGGTGCGGACGCCGCTGCTGCTGCTGCGCGATGGCGAAGGTTCTTCATCTGGTGTTCGGCGAGTGGTACATCGACGGGAGGTGATGGATTTTCTAGGGTTTCGGCCATGACTGATCTTCGGGTTCGGGCGCGGTTCGTGGCGGTCGCCGCGACGCTGCTCACCGCTGTGCCGCTGACCGCGTACGCCGCTGCCGGTGACGACCTGCCGTTCGCCGGAGCGGTGTTCCGGGCTACGCACAACTCCTACTCGGGTGACATCGCCGGGGCGCGGGGCTCGATCACCGAGCAGCTCGACGCCGGGGTGCGCTTCCTGGAGTACGACGTGTGGAGCGGGGACCACGCGAGCGCCGGCGACTACCGGATCGGGCACAGCAAGGCCGGTGACCAGGTCGACCACACCGGGGGCAATCCGGCCGGGGATCAGCTGCGGGCCTGGCTGACCGTGGTGAACGACTGGTCGGCGGGGCACCCGGCGGCGGCGCCGATCACGGTGCTGCTCGATCTGAAGGACGACCTGACCGCGCGGACGTCGTACCAAAACGGGAATCTCGCGGCCCTGAACGACGAGATCGGTGACGTGTTCGGCGGTCGTCTGGTCCGCGGTCTCGACACACCCGCGGGACTGGGGCCGATCGGGTCGCTGCGGGGGCGCGTGGTGACCGTGCTGTCCGGCAGCGCGACGGCCCGCGCCGGATACCGGCGGGACACCGGTAGCAATCCGGCGGTGGCGATCAACGCGCGCGGGCAGGTCGTCGAGGTGCACGACAACGGGGCCGGCGTGCTCTGGTACTGGACCGGTGTCCACGGCGCGGACGGCTCGCTGACCTGGCGGCGGCACGGGAGGTACGACACCGGCAAGACGCCGGCGGTGGCGCTGAACAACGACGGCACCGTCGTCGAGGTGCACCAGGCGCCGACCGGAAACGCCCTCTGGTCCCGGGTCGGCCGGCTCGACGACGCCGGCGAGATCACCTGGTCGGCGTCGGCGAAGTACGACACCGGGGTGCTGCCGACGATCGCCTTCCCGGACCTGGCCGGCAGCGCGGTGCGCGAGATCCACCGCAGCCAGAACGGCAGCCAGAACTGGGACTGGACCGGCACGGCCGGTGCCACGGCGGTCGCCTGGGGCGCGCACGCGACGACCGCCGACCCGCGCTTCCCGACCACCACCGCGACCGTTGACGGTCACTCGGTGACCGTGGCGGCGGCGGGCTCGCTGACCGCGGCCACCGATCGGGTGGCGGCCGGCCCGATCCGGCTGCCGCAGCTGGCCTTCGTCGAGTACCAGTCCGGGGATGCCGCCCTGCTCAAGGACGGTGCGGTGTTCTGGGCCGCGACGGCGTCGAACAAGTCGTTCATGGTGGCCGGGCGGCAGGCGGGGGTGAGCGTGCGCGGGTGGGACTTCGACGCGGCGGGCCTGGCGACCGTGCCACTGGCGAACTTCCCGGCGACGAACACCCCGGCCGCGGCGTGGTACCGGACCCTGCTCGAGGACGCGGTGGCCTGACCGGGCCGCGGTCCCGTCCGGCGGAAAGCCCGCAGATCGGCCAAAAAGAAAATTGATGTTCGTCTGTTTAGGCCGGGCTTATGAGGTCATTGACTCCCCGAAGGTTGCCAGTACCTACAAAGGAGGATCATTCATGGCGTTCCGGACCCGAACCCTCAGTGCCGCCGTTGCCCTCGCCGGTGCGGCCGGCCTGACCGTGTTCGCGGTGTCGCCCGCCCAGGCCGCGACCCCCTGCGTTCAGAAGATCTCCGTCGTCAACAACGGCGGCTTCGTGATCAACTACCAGGTCACCACCCGTACGGGTGAGCTGTCCGCGCCCACCGACGACTACCCGATCAACCAGTACCGGGTGGTCGACCTGAACTCGACGCCGATCGCGGAGGGTTCCGACGTGCGGCCTCTGGTGCACGCCCAGGCCGGCAACACGGTTGCCGGCAACGTGTTCGTGTCGTTCTGCAACAACGGGCAGACCGCGACCTACACCGCGAGCGGCACCACCCTGAACTACAGCGTCACCCTGCTGACCTGATGACGCGCCGGGCCCGGCCGGGCGATCGGCCGGGCCCTGGCGGCTCGACGACTCCCCATGTGCAACCGAAGGTTGCGCCAGCCGTGGCGGCAGGCTAGCGTCATGTGCAACCAAAGGTTGCAGGAGGATGTCATGGAGCTGGGAAGCATCGAGCGCGAGATCTTTGTCGACGCGTCGCCGGAGGTGGTCTTCGAGGTGGTCAGCAGCCCGGAGCACATCAAGGGCTGGTGGCCGGATGACGCCGACTACCAGGCTGTTCCGGGGTCCACCGGGACGATCAGCTTCGGGGAGGACAAGTCGGAGACGTTCACGGTCGTGGCCGTCGAGCCGCCGACGACGTTCTCGTTCCGCTGGACCCATCCGGTCGGTGTGGCCGCCGCGGTGGACAACTCGCTGCTGGTCACGTTCGATCTGACCGCGAGCGGCGGCGGCACGCTGGTGAGGATGACCGAGACCGGGTTCCGCGAGCGGGGCTGGTCGCAGGCCGCGCTCGCGGAGCAGTACCAGGCGCACGTCACCGGGTGGGACTTCTTCCTGCCGCGGCTCGCGCCCTACGCCGGGTCGCTCCAGGTCCGGAAATGACCACCGCGGTCGACGACGATCTCTGGTCGGCGATCGGTGACCCGACCCGGCGGCGGATGCTCGACCTGCTGCTCGTCGCGGGGGAGGGCACCGCGACGTCGCTCAGTCAGCAGATGACGGTGACCCGGCAGGCGGTCGCCAAGCACCTCGGCGTGCTCGACCGGGCCGGCCTGGTCCGGGGCGCGGCGGCCGGCCGGGAGAAGCGGTACCGGGTCGACGACGCGCAGCTGGCCCGGGCGGTGGCCCAGCTGTCGTCGGTCGGCGCGGCGTGGGACGCCCGGTTGCGGCGGATCAAGCAGATCGCGGAGGCGATCCAACAAAATCAATGACCCTTTTCGGTACGGGGGTGCAGGCGACCCCGCGCCCCGTACCGACAACGGTCAGTCCAGGCAGAACTCGTTGCCCTCGGGGTCGGTCATCACGATGTGGCCGGCCCCGAGCGGTGGTGCCGGGTCCTGTCGCTCGACGCGGACGGCCCCGTGGGCGACGAGCCGGGACGCCTCGGTCTCCAGGGCGGCCATCCGCTCGTCGCCGCCGAGCCCGGGCGCGGCCCGCAGGTCGAGGTGCACCCGGTTCTTCGCGGTCTTGCCCTCCGGGACGCGCTGGAAGAAGAGCCGTGGGCCGGCGCCCTTGGGGTCGACCGCGGCCGAGGCGTCGTTGCGGCGCTCCGGCGGGACACCCCAGGCGTCCAGGGCCTGGTCCCACGTGGCGAAGCCGGGCGGCGGCGCCTGCACCTGATAGCCGAGCGCCTCGGACCAGAACGCGGCCAGCCCGGCCGGGTCGGCGCAGTCGAACGTGATCTGAATGTCGCGTGCGATCTCGAGTGGCATGGTTGCCACCCTGCCCGCAATTGCGGTCAGTCGCTGACCTGATTGCCCACGTTGTCGTCCAGCCAGCGCCGCAACGGCAGGCTCGCGCGCAGGAAGCCGACGATCCGGGTCTTGGCGGCGGCGGTGCCCAGCCAGGCGGCCGGTGGCCAGTCGTGCCAGGTGGTCAGGCCCTTGTGGCGGAGCAGCTCGATGCGCGGATGGTCCTTCGGGTAGCCGCGCGGCGCGGTCTTGAGGCTGCCGTGCCCGACCACGCCGACCCCGCCCTTCTCGGTCGCGGCGATGATCTCGGTCAGCTCGGTGCCGGTCCCGGCGGCCGCGACCGCGCTGCGGTAACGCGCCAGCTGCCCGGGATCCATCTGGTACGTCCCGGACCCGGCGGACAGCCCGTCCGCGGACAGCTGCAGGTAGCCGCCGTCGTTCAGCCACGCCCCGAGGTGTGTCTTGTACGGCGTCTTGTCCTTGCTGAACCGTACGTCCCGGTACGGCCGGAAGATCTTCCCGGGCCCGAACTCCGGCGCCAGCTCGTCGAGCAGCTCCTGCATCGGCCCGCGCACCTGGGTTTCGTAGACCTCCAGGTGCTTGGTCCAGTACGTCTTGGAGTTGTCGGCGGCGAGCCCCTCGTAGAACTCGAGCGCCTCCACCGGCCAGCCACGGAACGTCATGGGGTCACGGTAGTCGCGGCGGTCAGCGGGACGGGAGGCCGAGGCGGTCGAGGATCTCGCGGAGGCGGTGGCGGCCGGCCAGGGACTCCGGGCCGCGCAGCCGGGCGAGCACCCGGTCGGACCAGCCGCCGGTCAGGCCGTAGCGGGCGTTGTAGCCGGCCAGCCGTTCGTCGTAGGCCGGGATGTGCGCGTCGGCGGCGTCCGCGTCGTACTGCTCGTGGTGCAGGACCGCGGCCTGGGGCAGGCGGGGTTTGACACCGGCCGCCTCGGCCGGGTCGGGTTCGCCGACGGCCAGGCCGAAGACCGCGACCGTGTGCGGGGGCAGCTTGAGCTCGGCGGCGATCTCCTCCGGGTGGTTGCGGACCGCGCCGACGAAGACCGAGCCCAGGCCCAGTGACGTGGCGGCGAGCACCGCGTTCTGCGCGGCCAGCGCGGTGTCGACCAGGCCGATCACGGTGGTCTCCAGGTAGTCCGCGGCGTCCAGCGCGGCGTCGGCGCGGACGGCCAGGCGGCGGGCCCGGCCCAGGTCGGCGATCCAGACCAGGAACAGCGGGGCCTGGGCGACGAACGCCTGGTTGCCGGCGAGGGCGGCGAGCCGGGCGCGGCGGCCCGGGTCGCGGACCGCGATCACGCTCCAGGCCTGCAGGTTGGCCGAGGTGGGCGCGGACTGTGCGGCGGCGACCAGGGCGGTCAGCTCGTCGTCGGTGACCTCGCGCGCGGTGAACCGGCGCACCGAGCGGCGGGCCAGTTGCAGCTCGAGCACCTCGGTGAGCACACCGAGGCGGGCGTCGGGGTCGCCGTAGCGATCGGTGGCGAGCGTGTCGGACATCCGGGCTCCAGGTGTCGAAGGTAGGGGCAGGGGCGCGCCGCATCCATATATTAGCTATAGAGTGGATAGGAAATGCGAGAGAGGGTACGTCGATGAGTCTCGAATTCCTCTGGTACATCCCCAACCAGGATCGTCCCGGGCACCGCGGTGACGACGTGGTGGCCGGGCACAACAGTCTGGACACCCTGACCGAGCAGGCCCTCGCGCTGGAGGAGCACGGCTGGGGCGGTGCGCTGCTGGGCACCGGCTGGGGCCGTCCGGACACGTTCACCGTGGCCACCGCGCTGGCCGCGCGCACCACCACGTTCCAGCCGCTGATCGCGGCCCGGCCCGGGTACTGGCGTCCGGCGCACTTCGCGTCGGCGGCCGCGACCCTGCAGCACCTCAGCGGCGGGCGGGTGCTGATCAACATCGTGTCCGGGAAGGACAATCTCGCCGCCTACGGCGACAGCGAGGGCGATCAGGCCCATCGGTACGCCCGGACGGCCGAGTTCCTGCGCGTCGTCCGCAAGCTGTGGACCGAGGAGCACGTCACCTACCAGGGAGAACACTTCCAGGTCACCGACGCGACGGTGGTGCCGCGGTTGAGCAAGCCGCCGCGACTGTACTTCGGCGGCGCGTCCGAGGCGGCCGAGAGGGTGGCCGCCGCGGAAGCCGACGTGCAGCTGTTCTGGGGCGAGCCGCTCGACGGCGTACGAGAAAGGATCGACCGTCTCAGGACGCTCAGCAGCGCGGTGGGCCGCGAACATCAGCCACTGGAATTCGGTCTTCGGATCACCACGCTGGTCCGGGACACGACCGAGCAGGCCTGGGCCGACGCCGAGGCGAAGGTCGCCGAGATGGCGCGGGCCCATCAGACCGACCCGAACCGGCACGCGGCCGTCGGTCAGCAGCGGCTGCTCGACCTCGCGACCCGGGGCGAGGTGCTCGACGACAACCTCTACACCGCGCCGGGCCGGTTCGGCGGGGGTGGCGCCGGCACCACCTGGCTGGTCGGGTCGGCGCAGGACGTGGCCAAGTCGCTGCGGAAATACCAGGACCTGGGCATCACCCACTTCGTGCTGTCCGACACGCCCTACCTCCCGGAGATCAGGAGGCAGGGCGAGCAGTTGCTGCCGTTGCTCAGAGGGTGAAGCCGGCCACCAGTTCGCGCAGTTCGGCGCTGGTGCGGGCCAGGCCGGCGGCGTTCTCCTGCGCCTGGTCGGCCACCGCCGTGGTGGTCGCCACCGCGGAGGCCACCCCGGCGATGCTGGTGGCGATGGTCGCGCTGCTGTCCGCTACCTCGACCACGTTGCGGCCCATCTCGCTGGTCGTGGCGGTCTGCTCCTCGACGGCTGCCGCGATCAGGGTCTGGAAGTCGCTGATCCGGGACACCACGGCGCCGATCCGGTCGATCGCGCCGACCGCGTCCGACGAGTCGGTCTGCAGCGCCTTGACCAGCCGGCCGATCTCGTCGGTCGCCTTCGCGGTCTCCTGGGCCAGCTCCTTGACCTCACCGGCCACCACCGCGAAGCCCTTGCCCAGTTCGCCGGCGCGGGCCGCCTCGATCGTCGCGTTCAGGGCCAGCAGGTTCGTCTGCTCGGCGATCGAGGTGATCATGGAGACCACCTTGCCGATCTCGGTCGAGGACGCGCCGAGCTTGCCGACGGTCTGGTTGGTGCGGGCGACCTCGCCCACCGCCTCGCCGGCCACCTGGGCGGCCTGGCCGGCGTTGCGGGCGATCTCGTCGATCGCCAGGGTCATCTCGGAGCTGCCGGCCTGCAGGGTCTGCACGTTGCCGGAGACGTGGTCGGCGGACGTGGCCACCGCGGTGGCCTTCGCGTCCACCTCGGCGCTGGCCGCGGCGATCTGCGCGGACACCTCGTGCAACTCCTGCGAGGAGGTGGAGACCGCGCCGGCGTGCCCGGCGATCGCGGAGACCGTGGTGCGCAGCGACTCGGCGGTGCTGTTCACCGCGTCGCCGAGGACACCCAGCTCGTCGCGGCGCTTCAGGTCGACGCGGACGGTCAGGTCGTGGCCGGCGAGTCGCTTGAGCGCCTCGACCACGGTGGCGAGCGGGCCGGTCACCGAGCGGGTGACCCAGACGCCCATCACCACGGCGAGGACCAGGGCGAGGCCGAGCGCGATGGCGAGCATCCGCAGGGCGGTGTCGCGGGCCCGCTGCACCTCGGTGCGCAGCGTGTCCGCCCGCTTGTTCACCGATGTATCCAGTTCAGCGGTGATTTCCAGAACTTTTCCGTACGCGTCGGCTGCCTCGCCGCCGTTGACGCTGGTCATCACCTTGGCGCGGGCCGCCTTGGTGTCCGCGGCCAGCCAGCCCATGATCGTGGTGTCCCAGCCGAAGAACTCGTCCCAGGCGGTCTTCAGCTGGGCGAACTGGGCCTGCTCGGCCGCGGTCATGTCGCCGAGGGCGGCGCCCTTGAGCTGGGCGTAGATGGCGTCCTTGGACTTCAGCTCGCCCTGGCGGTTATAGCCGTCCGGGCCGAGGGCGTAGCCGGCGCCGAACGCTCCGGCGTCCGCGATGACCAGACCCTGCCAGCCGGTCACGTCCGCGGCGTTGTACTTGGCGGCCTGGATGTCGTCGCGCACCTGTTCCAGGGCGCCGAGCTCGGACTGGGCCGAGGCCTGCTGGCGCAGACCCCACCAGCCGGTTCCGGCCGAGCTGACGATCAGCGCGGTCAGTACTAGATAGGACGCCCCGAGGCGCTTGCCGACGCTGATGTCACCGATACCCATGAGGGTTTCTCTCCCGACGCTGTGCTCGGACTTGTCGGCGGGGCGGCACGATTCTGAAGCACATGTGACGTGTGCCCTGGGTCACAATCTAATCCTCGGTGCCGGTGCCGGTGGCGGCGGTAGAGATCCATGTCGGGGGCGCCGACAGGCCGGTGGCAGCCCGCGATCGGCGGCGGTGGGGTGGTGGGCAGCCCGCGGTCGGCGGCGGTGGGGCAGTGGCAGCACGCGACGGTGTAATGCGGACGTCCATCGCCCACCCGGGGGCTGCGGACGCACCGTTAGTCCCCACGCAGTGGCTGAGGCAGCGTTGTGTGGGGAGTTTGGGTGCGCTCCGCACCGATAGTCCCCACGCAGTGGGTGGGGTGGCGTTGTGTGGGGAGTTTGCGTGCGCTCCACGCAGGGGTTGTGGGGAGAAGGGGCTGGGGGCGCGTGGCGGTCGGGACGGGGGGCGGTGTTGCGTGAGGCCGGCCCGGGGCGTGGCTTGTAGCCTGCGGCGGGGGCTCCGTATTCGTACCGTATGGGGAGAAGGACCGGCAGCGGTCTCGCGCCGGCCGGATGGTGTTCAGGAACGCGGGGGCTGGTCGCTGGGCCGCTGCTGGCTGGGGTGCGGGTGGCTCGCGGCGCGGCCGGGGGCGGGCCCGGCGGTGCTACGGTTGCGCCGTGATGTGGATGGACGCGCTCTGGCGACTGGTCAGCATGCTGGCCTCCGCCAGTTCGTCCGAGTTCGTGGCCGGCACCAGCGCCCTGGTCGGCGTCGTGCTGGTTGCCGTGCTCGCGCGAGTGCTGCTGGTCCGCCCCGCCGGCTTCGGTGATTTCCGCGGCGCCGGGCGTGCGCTGCGCCGCCGCGCCGACCGGGTCGGCGTGCCCCGCCATCGTGACCCCGATGCCTCCGGCCGGACCCGCCCCAGGGGACCGACGGCCGCCGCAGCGGTCGCCTGAGCGGGCCTTTCTCCACGATCTACCGCTGTGCCCGGCCCGCTTCCTGCGGCCGCTGGTGACTGTCCGTCGTTGACCAGTTGCTAGTCGCCCCTGGGGGTTCCTTCATGTCTTCCATCGTTCGTTCCACCCTGTCCGGATCGCGGTCCACCCGATGAGCGCGCTGTTCGGCGGGCTGATGTCGGTCGTCTACCACGTGATCTCCGCGGTGCTGCTGTTCTGGCACGCCGTCTGGGACCGGGTTCTCGGTGATCCGCACGTGCTGGCCACCGACTGGGCCTGGGTGCTCGGCATCGTCTTTTTGGTGCTGACCGTCCGGGCGCTGCTGGTGCCGATCTACGTGCGGCAGATGCACTCGCAGCGCGCCATGCAGCGGCTGCAGCCCAAGCTCAAGGAGCTGCGGGAGAGGCACAAGGGTGACCCGGCCGGTCTGCAGGCCGCGCTGCCCGCGCTCTACCAGGCCGAGAACGTCAGCCCGTTCGGCAGTTTCGTGCCGATGCTGCTGCAGATCCCGATCTTCATCGGCCTGCTGCACGTGCTGCGTCACCTCCGGCCGACGATCGTCAGCGCCGACGCGCAGACCCTGTACGGCTGGACCGTCACGCAGTTCCACGACGCCTCGCACGCCAAGCTGTTCGGTGCTCCGATCGCGGCCGGGTTCCAGGCCACCGCGGATCAGCTGGGCCCGCTCGGCGCGCACAGCGTCACCGTCAAGATCGTGGCGGCGGTGCTGATCGTCGCGATGATCACCACGACGTACCTGACCAGCCGGATGTCCATCCTCAAGACGGGCTGGGCGGAGGATCCGCAGCAGCGGATGGTGCAGCGGCTGATGCTCTACGGCGTACCGGTGTCGTTGCTGATCTCCGGGGTGATCTTCCCGGTCGGCGTGATCCTGTACTGGACCACGCAGAACGTCTTCGCGCTGGGCCAGCAGATGTGGATGCACCGGAGGTATCCGCTGGACACACCGCCGGCGACGACTGCCGCGGAGGCGCCGAAGGTCGTCTCGGCCCCGAAGGTCGGTGCCAAGCCGGCCGGGCGGCGGCCGAAACGGTCCTAGAGGGCCCGCTCGACCATGGCGAACGACGCGTTCAGCAGGCCGAGCCGGGTCTGTACCTGGTAGCGGCTGCGGCCCCGCTTCACGATGGTCCCGGCCAGGCCGCCGTACTTGCCGCCGCCCTTGAGCCGGACCCGGTCGCCGATCGCCAGCCGGGGTGCGGCGGCGCCGCGCAGCCGGGTCAGCTCGGCCACGTAGCCGGGGTGCATCGGGGCCGGGTGACCCTGGTACGTCCAGGCGAACAGCGCCGAGTGGTCGAACGCGCGGGAACAGTGCCGGCAGGACCGGACCCGGACCGGTCGGCGGTGGGCGGTGGTGCGGTGACCGGCCCGGCAGACGCCCTGCCAGGAGCCGTCGACCCGGGGCGCGTCCTCCGGGATGCACCGCCGCCCGGTGCAGCCGATCCGGATCGCGGTCGCCCGCCACACCTTGTCGTGACCGTGTTTCGGGCCGGCGAGCGCGTGGGCGATCTCGTGCAGCACCGTCTCGGTCACCTGCTCGGGTGTGTACAGCCCGATCAGGGGACCGGAAAGACTGATCTCCCGGCGGTCCGATCGGCAGACCCCGGCCCGGGTCTTGGCGTCGTCGAACGTGAGTCGCCAGGTGGTGAGCCCGTGCCGGGCCAGCAGACCGGTCGCGAGTTCCCGTGCGTGGTTCAGATCCAACCGTGCTGCTCCTTGTCGTCGTCCTCACCATGATGACGGGCGGGGCGGACGGGGCGCAGCGGGGTCGGCCGGGGTTCAGAGACTCGGCAGCAGCTTGTCCAGTCGTACCGGCAGGTCGCGGATCCGGATGCCGGTGGCGTGCCAGACCGCGTTGACGATGGCAGCCGGTGAGCCGACGATGCCGATCTCACCGATGCCCTTGGCGCCCATCGGGTTCAGGTCCGCCGCGGGCTCGTCCAGCCACTCGGCGTCGATCTGCTCGACGTCGGCGTGCGCCGGGATGTGGTACTCGGCGAGGTCGTGGTTGACCCAGGCGCCGAGGGCGGGGTCCAGCACCGACTCCTCGTGCAGGGCCATCCCGATGCCCATCACCATGCCGCCGATGAACTGGCTGCGGGCGGTGCGCGGGTTGAGGATGCGGCCGGTGTCGTACATGCCGAACAGGCGGGACACCCGGACCTCGCCGGTGACCGCGTCGACGCGTACCTCGGCGAAGTGCGCGCCGTAGGCGTGCCGGTCCGTGGGCATCTTCCCGACCAGCTCGGTGGTGTCGAACGTGGCCTCGTCGTCGCCGGACTCACGCAGCGCGCGGCAGGCGCCGGTGACCGCCCAGCCCCAGGACGCGCTGCCGGACGAGCCGCCGGCCACCGACGCGACCGGCAGGGTGCTGTCGCCGATCCGGATGTGCACGTCCTCGACCGGCACGCCGAGCTCGTCGGCGGCGATCTGGGCCAGGATGGTCCGCGCGCCGGTGCCCAGGTCGGCGGCGCCGATCGCGACCTCGTACCCGTCGTGGCCGAGGGCTCGGACCCGCGCGGTCGACGGCATCGCGTTCGCCGGGTAGGTGGCGCCGGCCATCCCGGTGCCGATCCACCAGTCGCCCTCGCGGCGCTGCCGGGGCCGGTTGTCTCGACCGGACCAGCCGAAACGTTCCGCGCCACGGCGGAGGCAGGTGAGGTATCCGGGGTTCGCGGACCGGGCGCGCAGCTCGACCGGGTCCAGGTCGAGCCGGATGGCGAGCTCGTCGAGCGCGCACTCCAGGGCGACCATGCCGGGGGCCTCGCCGGGTCCGCGCATCCAGCGCGGGGTGGGCACGTCCAGCGGGACGACGCGGTGGCTGGTCCGCAGGTTCGGCGCCGGGTACATGCTGCGGGTCACCACGCCGGGCGACTCGACGAACTCGAAGAGCCGGCTGGTCTGCGTCCACGACTCGTGATCGATCGCGGTCAGGTCGCCGTCGAGGGAGGCGCCGATCCGGATCCGCTGGACGGTCGGTGCGCGGTGCCCGACCATGCTGAACATCGCCTGCCGGGGCAGGGCCAGCTGGACCGGGCGGCCGGTGACCCACGAGCCCATGGCGGCGAGCACCGCGTTCGGGCGGGCCGAGCCCTTCGAGCCGAAGCCGCCGCCGATGTGCTCGGCGATCACGTGGACCCGCTCGACGGGCAGCCCGAAGACCGTGCCCAGGGTCTTCGCGATGCCGGACGGGTGCTGGTTGGAGTCGTAGAGGACCAGGTTCTCGCCGTCCCAGCGGGCGATCGTGGCGTGCGGCTCCATCGGGTTGTTGTGCAGCGCCGGCGTGGAGTAGGTGACGTCCACCGTGGCCGGGGCGGTGGCCAGCGCCGCGTCGACGTCGCCGGTCGCCGTGTCGGCGGGCACACCCGGCACGACCTCGTCCGGGGTGTGGAGATCGGGGTGGTCGGCGCGCAGCTCGACGTCGTGGTCCTCGGCGGTGATGTCCAGCTGCACGACCTGGGCGGCGCGCCGGGCACCTTCCAGGGTGCGGGCCACCACCAGCGCGACCGGCTGGCCGCGGTAGGCGATCCGGTCCGACTGCAGCACGGCCAGCTCGGGGTCGTCGGACTTCTCCAGGTGGGGCGCGTTGCCGTGCCAGAGCACGACCAGCACGTCGTCCTCCTCGGCCGGGTCGGTGAGCACCGCGTCGAGGCGGCCACGGGGGACCGGGGACGGGACGATCCAGGCGTACGCCATCTGGTCCTGCGGATACTCCGCGGCGTAGCGGGCCGCGCCGGAGACCTTGGCCGGGCCCTCCAGCCGGGCCAGCGGGGTGCCGACGGCGCGGGAGAGAGTGTTCGTCATCGGACGTCTCCGGTCAGCGCGGACAGGGTCGCTGCGGTCAGGTTGCGGATCAGCGTGACCTTGTAGGCGTTGTCCCGCAGCGGCTGCGCGGCGGCGAGTTCGGCGTCCGCGGCGGCCAGGAACGACTCGTGGGTGGCCGGTTGCCCGCGCAGCGCCTGCTCGGCGGCGAGTGCCCGCCACGGCTTCGGCGCCACCGCGCCGAACGCCAGGCGTACGTCGTGGACCAGGCCGTCCTTGACCTCCAGGGCCGCGGCGACCGAGCCGACGGCGAAGGCGTACGAGGCCCGGTCGCGGGCCTTCCGGTATGCCGAGCGGGCCGCCACCGGCAGCACCGGCAGGTCCACCGCGGTGATCAGCTCACCGTGCTCGAGGGCGGTGTCCCGCTCCGGCGTGTCCCCGGGCAGCCGATGCAGATCGGTCACCGGGATGCTGCGTGACCCGGCCGGTCCATCGATCTGCACCACCGCGTCCAGGGCCGCGAGCGCGACCGCCATGTCCGACGGATGGGTGGCGATGCACGCGTCCGAGCCGCCCAGCACGGCCAGGTTGCGATGATCGCCCTCGCGGGCCGGGCAGCCCGAGCCGGGCAGGTGCTTGTTGCACGGCATGGTGGCGTCCATGAAATACCGGCACCGGGTGCGTTGCAGCAGGTTTCCGCCGGTCGTCGCCATGTTGCGCAGCTGCCCGGACGCCCCCGCGAGCAGGGCCTGGCTGAGCACCGGGTAGCCGGTCCGGATCCGGCGATCCGCGGCAAGATCACTATTTCGTACGGCGGAGCCGATCCGCACCCCGCCCCCGGGCAGCTCGGTGACCTGGTCGAGGGGCAGGCGGGTCACGTCGACGAGCACGTCCGGGGTGGCCACGCCGAGCTTCATCAGGTCGACCAGGTTGGTGCCGCCGGCCAGGAACACCGCGCCCGGCTCCAAGCCGTCGGCGAGTCCGGTGGCGGTGCGGTACTCGAACGTCTTCACCGGCCCGCCGCCTCGCGGATCGCCGGAACCATGTTCGGGTAGGCACCGCACCGGCACAGGTTCCCGCTCATCCGTTCCCGGATCTCCGCGTCGGCGAGCAGATCCTCGCTGTCACTTCCGGTCACCGCGCTCGGCCAGCCCTGCGCCACCTCGTCCAGCATGCCGACCGCCGAGCAGATCTGGCCCGGCGTGCAGTACCCGCACTGGAACCCGTCGTGCTCCAGGAACCCCTGCTGCACCGGATGCGGCTCACCCCGATGCCCCAGGCCCTCGACCGTGGTGACCTGCGCGTCCGGCTGGGTGATCGCCAGGATCAGGCAGCTGTTGACCCGCCGGCCGTCGAGCAGGACCGTGCACGCCCCGCACTGGCCGTGGTCGCAGCCCTTCTTGGCCCCGGTCAGGTGCAGCCGCTCGCGCAGCACGTCGAGCAGCGTGGTGCGCGGATCCAGGCCGACGAGATGGTGCTGTGCACCGTTGACGGTGAGACGCATGGCCCGCCGATACCCGCATAACAGCAGCTCAACCGTCTTCTCCGGCGGTTGGCCGAATCCCGTTGAAGGGGGGCATTTCAGCCACTGTTCGCCGGCGCCGCCGATTTCTAGGTTCAGGACATGTCTGTGATCGCCCCGCTGCTCATCGGGCTCGCCTACGTCCTGGCCATGTCCCTGCTCCCGGACCGGCACCGCCGCCGGTTCAACGCCATCATGGTCGGTGGTGCGGGCGCCGCGTATCTGAGCGGCGGTGGTCTGGGGCTGTGGGAGTTCGCCTTCACCACGGTGATGGCGTTCGTCGCCTACCGCGGGCTGGACTCCTGGACCTGGATCGGGGTGGGCTGGCTGCTGCACACCGGCTGGGACGTCGCCCATCACGTGGCGGGCAGCCCGATCGTGCCGTTCGCGCACGACTCGTCGTTCGGGTGCGCGATCTGCGACCCGGTGATCGCGGTGTGGTGCTTCGCCGGCGGTCCCTCGGTGACCCGGCTGGTCGCGGAGCGGTTCAGGCGTCCTCGGCCGCGCGCGGATGCCCGGCCGCGTCCGGAGGTCTGATCGACTCGGCGGCGGCGTCCGGCATGATCCGGCTGTGGTCGGACTCCCGGGTGCCGTCCGCGGAGATGTCCGGGTGCACGTCACGCCGATGCCCGTCCACCTCGCCGTCGGACATGTCCCGGTGGCACAGGTTGCAGGTCGCCACGATGATCACTCCTCTCGCCGGACAGCGGGTTACCCACTTTCCCACCCACCTACCCACGTCACGTGGCGGCCGCGCCGGTCACGACCGCGACGGGTCCCGGTCATCAGTGGTCAGTACTGAGGTCCGGTGCGGCTCGCCGGGTGGGCAAGGCCGCGACGTCCGTCCCCACCGCGGAAGCGGCGCGCGTCACGGCCCCGGGCTGGCTCTGGGGGCCGTTATGCGGGTGGTTTGAGGGCGTTCAGAGCCAGCCGCGAGGTCCGGGTATTCGACGGCTCTCAGGGCCAGCCGAGCATGTCCGGTCCGACGACCGGGAGAACCAGCCGGACGGGGTTCGGCCACCCATCGGGAAACAGCCGCCGGCCCGGGCCTGGCGAGCACCGTGGTGCTTTCAGCGCCGCTTTGACGACGCCCAGTGCTCTCCGGTTCGGTGCGGCGGCAGGACTGCCGGGGTGGAACCTAGGGGTTCGCTGTGAATGAGGGGTGAAGGTGCAAGTCGGTGCGGGCGCGGCCGACTTGTCATCTCGTCCACGGCGAGCAGCACCCCACCGAAACAGGAGCACCCCACCATGGCCTCGATCAGCGCGATCTCCTCGAGCAGCAGCAGCGGCTACGACACCGCCAAGGCGACTCTCGTCGCGGCGCAGCAGAAGCTGGCGGCGGACACCGCGGCCAAGGCCGAGGCGAAGGTGATCTCCGAGGACAAGGCGGAGGTGACCAGGAGTCAGAAGGCGGTGGCCCAGGCGCAGCAGAGCACCGGCTCCAGCGCGGCCCCGGTCGCACCCGGCCGTCTGGACGTAACTGTCTAAAGCTGAGCCGTCTGGAAGCTGAACACCCCCGGCTGTCACAAATCCGGGGGCTGTCCGGTCCTGACTTGTGTGAGAACGATTCTGGTGGTGGGCGGCGGATACGCCGGGTTCTATGCAGCGTGGAAGCTGGAGAAGAAGCTCCGGCACGACGAGGCGCGGGTGATCGTTGTCGACCCGCGGCCCTACATGACCTATCAGCCGTTCCTGCCCGAGGTGCTGGCCGGTTCGGTCGAGGCGCGGCACGCCGCCGTCTCACAGCGGCGGCACCTGAAGAAAACGAAGATCATCTCCGGGTCGGTCGTCACGATCGATCATGCCCGGCGCTTGGTGACGGTGCGTCCCACCGAGGGCGAGGAGTACCCCCTGGCCTACGACACGATCGTGGTCACGGCCGGGGCGGTCACCCGGAAGTTCGCCATTCCCGGTGTGGCCGAGCAGGCGATCGGCCTCAAGCACGTCGAGGAGGCGGTGGCGATCCGGGACCAGCTGCTGACCGCGTTCGATCGGGCCTCGACGCTGCCGCCCGGCCCGCGCCGCCGGCGGCTGCTGACGGTGGCCTTCGTGGGTGGCGGGTTCTCCGGCGTGGAGGGTTTCGGCGAGCTGTTGTCGCTGGCCACCACGCTGGTCAAGGCGTACCCGGAGCTCGACCCCGCGGAGCTGTCCTTCCACCTGGTGGAGGCCCGCGGCCGGATCCTGCCCGAGGTCGCCGACGAACCGGGCCGCTGGGTGGTCCGTGAGCTGGAACGACGCGGCGGGCAGGTGCACCTGAACGCCCAGGTGATGTCCGCCGAGGACGGTCACGTGGTGCTGTCGACCGGCGTCGAGTTCGACTCGGATCTGATCGTGTGGACCGCCGGCAACGCCGCGAACCCGATGGTGCACAACCACACCGACCTGCCGATCGACGCGCGCGGGCTGCTGGTGGTGCGCGCTGACCTGCGGGTCGGCACCGAGGACGCGCCAATCCCGGACGCCTGGGGCGGTGGCGACGACGCGGCCGTGCCGGACCTCGCGCTCGGCAACGGCGCCGCGACCGTGCCGAACGCCCAGCACGCCGTCCGCCAGGGCAAACTGCTGGCCCGCAACATCCTCGCCGACCTGCGCGGCCGCCCCGCCAAGAAGTATGTGCACCGCAGCCTCGGCACGGTCGCCACCCTCGGCCTGGGCCGCGGGATCTTCGAGTGGCGCGGCATCGTGATCAAGGGCTTGCCGGCCTGGCTGATGCACCGCGGTTACCACGTCCTCGCGGTGCCGAGCTGGGAGCGCAAGGTCCGGGTCCTGGCGATCTGGCTGGCCGCCGCGTTCTTCGGCCGCGACATCGTCTCGCTCGCCTCGGTCCAGCACCCCCGCCAGGCCTTCGTCACCGCCGGCGAGACCAAACACTAAACCCCATCCGGTACGAACAATGGAGCGCTCTCCGCAGGCTACGAGCCGCGTCCCGCCCGTGAGGCGAACGCGACACCGTGCCCACCCCGGACCGCGGCGCGGCTCCCGGTCGCCGGCTGGTTTCCAGGGGTGTCTCCGTGTCGCGGAGGCACCCCTCACGACCAGCCGGGACCGTGAGTCGCGCTGCGGTCCGGAGCAGCCACGGTCTCGCGGTGGCCGCACGGGCGGGACTCGGCCTGTAGCCTGCGGACGAGCGCTCGATATTCGTACCAAATGGTGGTGAAAACGGCCCGCACCACCGGGATGCGGGCCGTGATCGACTACCGGGAGAGCCATTCCTTGTAGGACGTCGGGGCGAGCACCGCGCCCTCCTTCGCGATGATCGCGGAGCCGGGGACGGCGGCGAACATGCCGGCCGAGGCGTCGGTGAGCACGGTGCGCGGGTCGCCCTTGCTGGTGAGGGTGAGGCGGCCCAGTTCGTCGAGGGTGAAGACCTCCGGGCCGGCGACGTCGCGGGTGGCGTTGAGCGGGGCGCCGACGGCGACCTCGGTGACGGCCTGCGCGACGTCGGCGGCGGCCATCGGCTGGATCGGGGTGGCCGGGAGCCGGACCGTGTCGCCGTCGGTGGTCCAGGAGAGCACCGCCTCGACGAACTCGAAGAACTGGGTGGCGCGGACGATCGACCACGGGACCGGCCCGGCCTTGAGGATGTCCTCCTGCAGCACCTTGGCCTGGTAGTAGACCAGGTCCGGCACCAGCTCCGCGCCGACGATCGACAGGATCACCGCGTGGCCGACACCGGCGTCCTTCGCGGCGGCCAGCAGATTGTCCATGGTGGTGCGGAAGAACGCGGGGGAGGCCTCGTCGAAGGTCGGCGAGTTGGTCAGGTTGACCACGACGTCGGCGCCGGCCAGCGCGGCGGGCAGACCCTCGCCGGTGAGCAGGTTCAGGCCGGTCGACAGGGAGTGCGGCACGGCCTCGTGCCCGGCCGCGGTGAGCAGCGTGACGACCTGCGAGCCGATCAGCCCGGTGCCCCCGATGACGGCGATCTTCATGGTGGTGCCTCTCTGTCATCCGCGGCGGCGGTCCGCAACGGTTCACCGGCTATGACCGGGCAGCCCGGCGATCTGTGACAGCCGCAGATAGTTGTCTCGGGGCAATCGCCGGGGGAAGAGGACTACGCTGAGGGACGGACAAATCAGGACCAGCCTCGCGGAAAGGTCGCCCCGGTGGGCAAGCTTCCGATCGTGGCAGCCGACGTACGGGGGCGGCTGCGGACGACGTACCTCCTGGTCTCGGTGCTGATGGTGACCGTGCTCACCGTGATCTCGGCGGCTCTGCCGGCGCGCGGTCTGCTGTTCGGCATGGTGGCGATCGGGCCGGCGCTCGCCGCTCCGTCGGCCAGCCCGCCGGCCGTGCTCGCGGTGGGCGGCTACGCGTGCGCCGCCGCTTTCGCCGTCTCCACCTGGCAGGGGCTGCTCGGCGACAGCGCCCAGTACGCCCGCCTGCTGTTCGTGGCCCTCACCACCGCGATCTGCTGGCTGCTCGCCTACCACCACCGGCGGATGCTGCGATCCACCGCGGGCGCCATCCGCGAGCGCGAGATGCTGGCCGCGCTCGCCGAGCAGTCCGGCGACGCGATCATCGTGAGCACCCTCGACGGCATCGTGCTGACCTGGAACAGCGGCGCGGAACGGATGTACGGCTGGACGGCGGCCGAGACGATCGGCCGGTCCTTCGACGTCATCCTGCCCCCCGACCGGAGCGACGCCCTGGAGCTGGCCCTGGCCGGGCTGGCCGCGGGCGACCAGCTCTTCCTGGCCGAGACCCGCCGGGTCCGCAAGGACGGCACGCCGTTCCTGGTCTCGGCGACCGTCTGGCCGATCCGCGACGGGTCCGGCGCGGTGGTCGCCGCGGCCGCCACCGAACGTGACGTCACCGAGGAGCGGCAGGCCCGGGAACGCTCCGCGCGCGCCGACCGGCTGGAGAGCCTCGGCCAGCTGGCCGGCGGGGTCGCGCACGACTTCAACAACCTGCTCGCGATCATCCTGAACTACGCGGACTTCCTCGCCGACGAGGTCACCGGGGAGGCGGCCGACGACCTCGGCCGGATCCGCAGCGCCGCGGACCGGGCGCGGTCGCTGACCGGGCAGCTGCTGCTGTTCGCCAAGCGGGAGCCGACCGAGGTCGAGACGATCGACCTGAACCGGGTGGTGATCGAGGCCGACGACCTGCTCAGCCGGACGATCGGCGAGAACATCCGGCTGATCTGCCGCCCGCAGGACGATGTCATGCCGGTCCGGGCCAACCGTGGCCGGCTCGACCAGATCCTGCTCAACCTGGTGATCAACGCGCGGGACGCGATGCCGACCGGCGGGGTGCTGGTCCTGGAGACCGACCGGGTGGACTTCGCCGACGGGTCGGCGGAACCGCTGCCGCCCGGCCGCTACGCGCAGCTGACGGTCAGTGACACCGGCACGGGGATGACCGCCGAGGTGCGCGACCGGATCTTCGAGCCGTTCTTCACCACCAAGTCCGAGGACCGCGGGACCGGGCTCGGGCTGGCGACCGTCTACGGCATCGTCGGTGACGCCGGCGGGCACATCGCCGTCGACTCGGCGCCGGGGATCGGGACGACGTTCCGGATCCTGCTGCCGTCGGCCACGGCCGACGTCGCACCGCAGGCAGGCCCGGCGCCGGACCCGGCCCCCGGTCAGGGTGAGCTGATCATGGTGGTGGAGGACGACGATTTCGTACGGGACCTGGTGACCCGGATCCTCAAGGACCACGGGTATCGCGCCACCGCGCTCGGCGAGGGGTCACTCGCCCGGATGGACCTGGAGGACGTGTCGCTGGTGATCAGTGACATCGTGCTGCGCGGGCGCTCCGGCCCGGCGCTGATGGCCCGGCTCCGCAGTCGCCGCCCGGATCTGCGGGTGCTGTTCATGTCGGGGTACAGCGAAGCCGAGGTGCGCCGCGAGCACGGCATCGACGCGGGCACCCGGATCGTGCCGAAGCCGTTCACCGCGATCGAGCTGCTCGCCGGGGTGACCGAGGCGCTCGCCGTCGATCATGCGGACAGCGACGCCTGAACCTCACTCAAGGGTGCATGGCCGCCACTCGATGTTGACATTGGAGGTGGTGGCGGGTGTACTTCGTGGCGACGTGGACCGGGTCAGGTCTGTTGTCCTCCCTGCACCGACCTGACCAGGGGCGTTACCGCGTCGGTATGGGAACGTGCACAGGTCGGCAGCTGACCGGAGAGCGATGGGAATGCCGGAGGACGAGGTGCCAGCGGGAGTCCGCGCCGGCCGCCGGAACCCGCCCTACCAGGGATCCCGGCGCTCCGACGGCCCGCTGATCCCACGCGGCCCGCTGCTGGCGCTGGCCGGCGCGGTCACTCTTACCCTGATCGGGTACGCCGTGGTCCTGGGCATGGTCCGGGGACCCGGCGACGACGACCCGGTCCCGGCGGTGGCCGAGCCGTACCCGACCCTGCCGCGGGTCTCCCCGCCGGTGTCGGTCGGCCCCGCCCCGAGCCGGTCGCCGGAGTCGGCGCCCTACACCCCGACCCGCCGTCCGGCCAGCTCCCGCCCGGTCACCGCCACCACCGCCACCTCGGCCGGTCCGGCGCCGAGCCTGCCGGTCCTGCCGGTGGTCGGTACCACCGTCGGCCTGTCCCCGGCCGGTGACCCCACCCGGCGGGTCCGGCACCGCGACGCGGTGGCCAGGCTGGACACGATCAGCGCCACCAGCTCCACGACCGACCGGTCCGACAGCCGTTTCGTGGTCCGGGCCGGCCGGTCCGACCCGGCCTGCGTTTCGTTCGAGGCCGCCGGGGTACCCGGGACCTTCCTGCGGCACCAGAGCTTCGTGATCCGGCTGGCCGCGCCGGACGGCAGCGCACTGTTCCAGCAGGACGCCACGTTCTGCCCGGTGGCGCAGGCCACCGGGTTCGTGCTGCGGTCCACCAACTATCCGTCCCTCCACATGCACGTGAGCGGGGACGAGTTGCGACTCGAGGAGGCGGCGACGGTGTTCCGCACGGTCGCCCCGCTGTGATCAGAAAGGCAGGTGTCGCCGTGCCGCTCACCCCGGCCGAGATCGACAGCGTCGCGTTCCGGCGACCGCACACCGGTACCACCGGGTACCACGAGGACGACGTCGACCGGTTCCTGGACGACGTCGCCGGGGAGATGCGCCGGCTGGAGTCGGAGAACCGTACGCTCACCGACCAGCTCACCCACACCGATCTGGCCGACCACGCCGACCTGGCCGAACGGGTGCGCCGGGCGGAGCTGGACTGCCTGGTCGCGCAGGAGCGGGCCCGGGCCCTGGAAGCCGAGCTGGAGCAGGCGCGGGCGGCGGCGTCGGCCGCCCGGCGCCCGGCCGACCCGCGGATGCTGGAGATGGCACAGCGGACCGCCGACGATCACCTGGGCGACGCCCACCGGGAGGCCGAGACGCTCGTCGAGCAGGCGATCACGAAGGCCGGGCAGCTGGTCAGCGAGGCGCAGCTGCGGGCCTCCACGATCGTCGCGGACGCCCGGCACGCCCACGCCGAGGCGATCGCCGGGCTGACCGCCAAGCGGGCCGCCGCGATCGACGAGATCAACGAACTGTCCGACGTCGTCCGGCAGATCCGGGCGGCGGTGGCCGACGACGCCACCCGGCGCCTGACCGACCTCGGCGCCTGACCCGGTACTGAGGACCCGCCAGGATCAGGCCGCGTCGGTCAGGATGTCGTAGACGCCGCTGATGTCCAGGATGCGGCGGACCGGGCGGGTCGGGTTCGCCAGGGTGAACCGTTCGCCGGTCTCCTGGGCGTGCCGGTACGCGACGATCAGCGAGCCGAGGGCCGCCGAGTCCAGGAACGTGACCGCGGTGAGATCGGCGATCACGCGGACGGTGCCGGGCCGGTCGAGCCGGGTGATCAGCAGCTGGGTGAGCTCGTCGGCGACGAGCAGATCGAGTTCGCCGGTGAGCGCGACGGTGTTCGTGTCACCCTCTTCGGTGACGTGTGCCGACCATTGCGGGGCAGTGGTCATGATGAGTCCTCGGGCCGCGTGCGGTGCGCTCGGCCTGCGGGCACCGCGACGCTTGAATGGCGATTAGGTACCCTCAGCCGCCGATTGCATGCCTGTCACGGCCGGAACGGGGTGCGGACCGCCAGCATCGCGACGTCGTCCTCGTGGTCGTCGCCGGCGAATGTGGTGTAGAGCCGGTCGAGCAGCTCGGGCAGCGGGGCCCCGCCCAGGTGCCGCAGAGCCTCGGCCAGATCCTGTTCGCGGTCGTCGAGCAGACGGTCCCGGGTCTCGATCAGGCCGTCGGTGTAGAACAGCACCGTCGACCCGGGCGCCAGGTGCCGGCTGTGACTCCTGCGCGGCAGCTCACGCAGCACCCCGAGCATCGGGTCGTGGCCGGTCAGCGCGGTCACCCCGGTCGCGTCCAGCAGCAGCGGGACCGGGTGCCCGGCGTTCGACCAGAGCAGCCGGTGCCCGGCGCCGTCCGGGGCCAGGTAGCCGAGCACCGCGGTCGCGGTGATCCGCCCGAGCATCTGGTTGGCGGCGTCCAGGCGGCGCAGCAGAGCGGCCGGCGGCTCGTTCCGGTCGGTCAGGAACGCGCGCAGCATGTTGCGCAACTGTCCCATCCGGGCGGCGGCGCGCATGTCGTGGCCGGTGACGTCCCCGACCACCAGGGCCAGGTGCCGGTCCAGGCGGACGGCGTCGTACCAGTCGCCGCCGACCTGCTCGCCCCGGGCGGCGGGTTCGTAGCGGGCGGCCAGTTCGTACGGGGCGGCGCCGGGCAGGTCGGTGAGCATCGCCTTCTGCAGGACCGTGGCGACGTTCTCCCGGGCGGAGAGGTGTTCGGCGCGCTGCAGGGCCTGCGCGACGTATCCGGCCAGCGCCGCCAGGGTGGCCTGCTCGGCGGCGTCGAGGGCGTACGGCCGCTTCCAGACGAAGGTGAGCGCGCCGATCGGCGCCTCCGCGCCGGGTAGCGCCACGCTGGCCGCGGCCTGCCAGCCCATCTCGGCGAAGGTGCCCGCCGCGTCCGGCGTCCGGTCCAGCACCGCGTTCAGGTCGGGCAGCAGCACCACCGCGCCCTCCCGGGCGGCCAGCGCGGACGGGGTGGTGGCGGTGCCGGCGTAGCCCCGCCACTGCCTCGCCAGGTGCGGGGGCAGGTCCCGGCCGGACTGCAGCTCGATCCGGCCGTCGGCGTCGACGAGCGAGAGGCCCACGTACGCGGGGTCCAGGGTCCCGGTGACCAGGTCGCGGACCGCGCCGATGATGTCCTCGGCGGTGCTGGTGTTGGCCAGCGCGACGCTCGCGCGCAGCAGCAGCTGGACACGGTCGAGCGCGGCGCCGGTCTGGTCGGCGCGGCGGCGCGCGTCGTGGCCGGCGATCCGCAGCCGCAGGCTGTCCGAGCAGGCGGCGGCCAGGTCGGCGAGCATCTCCAGCTCGGCGGCGGTCCACCGGCGCGGCGCGGTGTCGATGGCGCAGAGCGAACCGAGCACCAGCCCGGTCTGGTCGGTCAGCGGCATCCCGGCGTAGCCGACCACGTTCAGCTCGTCGATCGCCAGGTTGCCGGCGACCCGGTGATCGGTGCGCGCGTCCTCGACGACCAGCGGGGCGCCGCTGATCACCACGTGCTGGCAGAACGAGTGGGACAGCGGGGTGTGCCGTTGCCGCTGCCACGGCTCGCCGAGCCCGCACGCGCCGGGGAAGACCTGCCGGTCCGGCTCCACCAGGGTGACCAGTGCGATCGGCACCCGCAGAGCGGCACGCACCATCGCGGCGAACCTGTCGAAAGCGGGGTCGGCGGAAGCGGTGAGCCCGGTCCGGTGCAGTGCGGTGACACGGGCCGCCGCGTTCACGCGCTCCCCACGAGGTCGCCTGAGGAGGGCGGAGGATTCTGCACCCTCGAATCCTCACACATCTCGGAGGTGGACCCTACCTCTGAGGTGGGCATTTGTTGCAGACCGGCAAGTAACGCCGTCAGATCGGCGCACACTGTGCGTATCGGGGCCCCTTGTTGTCAGGGAGAAGGCTGATCGAGTGATGGCGAACGGGGCGGCGCCGGGCACGGCGGCCGCCGGGTCGGCCTGGACGGCGTCGCTGGACAGTGCCGTGCTGCTGGACTGCGTGCAGGAGGCGTTCCTGGCGGTCGACGCCGACGGGGTGGTGCGCGGGGTCAACCGGGTCGCCCAGGAGCTGCTCGGATTCACCTCGGACGAGGTCTGCGGCCGGCACCTGGACGACACCCTGCAGCCGGAGCACGGCGGGCCGACCGCGTCGGCGCTGGCCCGGCTGTTCGCCCAGGCCCCGCGGCTTCCGGTGCGGCGCAACGTCCGGTTCCGGCACCGCGACGGGCACTACCTGCCGGTCCGCGCGGCCGTCTCGGTGATCACCGCCGAGTCCGGCCCGGTGGCCTGCGTCTTCCTCACCGACCTGTCCGGACAGGCCAGCGCGGAGGAACGCGCCGACCGCAACGACACGTTCCTGGCCACGCTGCTGGACAGCCTCTCGGTCGGGGTCGGCGCCTGCGACGACACCGGCAAGCTGGTGGTGCTCAACCGGGCCGCCCGCGAGATCATGGGCCTGCCCGGGATCGGACCGCTGCCGACCCCGGCGGAGATCGCCACCAGCGTCGCGTTCACCAACGGCGGGGCCGAGCCGATCCCCTGGGAGCTGACCCCGCTGCCCCGGGCCTGCCGGGGCGAGACGGTGGACGAGACGGTGCACGTCCGGGTGGCCGGGCGCAGTCCGCAGACGTTCGCCGCGACCGCCCGGCCGATCGTCGGACCGGACGGGCAGCGGATCGGCGCGATGTCGGTGGCCCACGACGTCACCGCGATCCGCCGGCTCGAGCAGTTCCGGGCCTGCCAGGACACCGTCGACGGGATCCTGGCGTCATCGGCGTCGATCACCGAGGTGGCGCCGACCGTGCTGCGGACCGTGGTCACCACGCTCGGCTGGCCGAGCGCCGAGCTGTTCCTGATCGACGAACGGTCCGGCGCGCTGCGCGCCGCCGGGCACTGGAGCGCCGACGACCTCGAGGACACCGGCTTCTTCGGCCACGTGCCGATCCGCGGTCAGGCGATCACCGGGCGGGTCTGGGCCACCGGCCAGGCGATCCTGCTGCCGGACATCGCCGCCTACCGCGACCGGTGCACCGAGTACGAGCGGGAGCGCCTGGAGGTCTGCCTCACGCACGGGGTGGGCACCGTGGTCGCCGTCCCGCTCCGCAACGGCAGCACCCTGCTCGGCGTGCTCACCTGCTATGCCGCCGAGCCGGAACTGCACGAGGACCAGCTCGTCGTGCTGCTCAGCGGGGTGGCCGCCCAGCTCGGCGCGTACGTCGCGCTGCACCGGGCCGAGCAGGTGGCCCGGCAGCTCAGCCAGGTGCAGGAGGACTTCATCAACCTGGTCGGGCACGAGCTGCGCACCCCGCTGACCTCGATCACCGCGAACTCCCGGATGCTCGTCGACGACGTCGGCCTGCTCGACGAGGAGCACCGGCAGATGGTCGCCGCGATCGACCGCAACGCGAACACCCTGCAGAGCATCGTCGACGCCCTGCTCGACCTGGCCCACCTGGACTCCGGCCGGGCCGGTATCGAGGCCGGCACCGTCGACCTGGCCGCGGTGGCCGGCGAGGCGATCACCGCGGCCCGGCTCATCGCCGCCGAGGCCGGGGTGCGGCTGGAGGCCGTGCTGCCGGACACCGTGCTGCTGCCCGGCGACGCCGTCCGGCTCCGGCAGGTCGTCGACGACCTGCTGATCAACGCGATCACCTACAGCCGGGCCGGCGCCCCGGTCCGGGTCGAGCTGACCGTCGACCCGGCCACCGCGCACCTGTGCGTGGCCGACCTGGGCATCGGTGTCCCGGCCGGCGAGCACGGCCGGGTCTTCGACCGGTTCTACCGCGGCACCAACGTGCGCCATCACGGCATCGCCGGCCACGGCCTGGGCCTCAGCCTGGCCCGGACGATCGTGCACCTGCACCAGGGCACCATCGAGCTGACCGACAACGATCCCTCCGGCACCGTCGTGCGGCTGTGCCTCCCGCTGGGACCGGCGGAGTAACCGTCGCCCGCTTCCCGCGCCGGGACCGCGCCGGTTAGCGTGGCGGTGGTGTTGAGACCACTGCGGTTCGAGGACTGGCCGGCCGTGCACGAGTGGGCCCGCCGGCCCGAGGTCTGCGTCTATCAGGCGTGGGGGCCGAACACCCCGGACGAGACCCGGGAGTTCGCGCGGGTCGCGGCGCAGGCCTGGGACGAGCGGCCGCAGCAGCGGTTCCCCTACGCGATCGTCCGGGACGGGCGGACGGTCGGCAACGTGGAGCTGTTCCTGCGGAGCGAAGGCGTCGGTGAGATCGGTTACCTGGTGCACCCGGAGTTCTGGGGCCGCGGCGTCGCCACCTCCGCGGCCCGGGAGCTGCTCACCCTCGGGTTCACCGAGCACGGGCTGCACCGGATCTTCGCGACCTGCGACCCGCGCAACGTCGCCTCGGCCGCCGTGCTGCGCCGGCTCGGCATGCGCTACGAGGGGCGGATGCGCGAGACGCACCTCATCCGCGACGGGTGGCGGGACTCCGATCTGTACGCGATCCTGGCGCCCGAGTGGCGCGGCGCGGTAGACGTACCCCGTCCATCGTCCGCATCGCGGCCGGACCGCGACGCCGCGGCCGGGTCGTGACCTTCGGCGGCGCCGGCGGGCGGACCTGGATCTCGATGGTGTCCCGGGTCCGGACCTCGGCCTCGGCCAGCGGCGCGGCCAGCAGGAACGCCTCCGGCATGACGGCCGACACGAACGGCGCCGGCGTCAGCGCGGCCGGCTCCGCGGTGAAGAGCATCTTCGCGGCGGCCAGGTTCGCGGCGGCGAACAGCGCGCTGACCATGGCGAGCACCGGCGACGAGCTCACCGACGTGGCGACCAGGCCGGCGGTCGCGGCTGCGGTGGCCAGGGCGGTGGCGGCGCCGGCCCGGCGGACCTGGGTGGTGCCGCGGGAGCTGATCAGGACGGTGCTGGCGGTGGACGCCGCGCCGAGCACCGCGGAGACCGCCCAGACGATCGCGAGCGGGAACAGGCTGCCGGTGGTGCCGTCCTCATCGGCCAGGAAGAACAGCAGCAGCGGCGCGCCGATCAGGGCGGTCATCAGGAAGACCACGGCGTCGACGGTCAGCACGATGGCCCCACCGGTGATCGCGTCCATCCGCCGGACCCAGAACATATCGACCATGGTGCCGCCTCCCGTAGCGCTGTGATCGACGACCGTACCTTATCGATCCGGTAACGAGTGCGCGGTGGCATAAGCTTGCACCGAGAACTACAAGATCATCCCGGGGGATCCGTGAGCGACCTGCTGCAGACGCACATCATCGCCGTGCTCGAGGCCAACCATGCCGTGGCCGGCCGGACCCGCCGCCTCATCGAGGAGCTCGAGGGGCAGGGGCACCGCATCATCAGCGGCGGCCAGCTCGGCGAGAGCGCGTGGGACATCATCGACTGGCGGACCAACGAGATCCTCGCCGCCGGCGACGACGGTCTCGAGGGGTACGCGGCGGCCGGCGACGAACTCGACCCGGACGGCACCTGGATCCATCGTGACCGGATCCTCGAGGACGAGGACCTGAGCTACGTGTCGACGCCCGGGCTGCCCGACGGGCTGGCCGAGACGATCGAGGACTGGGCGCTCGGCGAGGACGCCGAGGAGGTCGCCGAGTTCATCGGCTGGACGGTGGCCAAGGTGGAGGAGTACCAGGCGGAGAGCTGACCGGCTCGCCCCAGCGGGCGAACTGCGCGCGGGCCTGCCGTTCGCCCCGCGCGAGCAGCAGCGAACGGCCGCCCGGCAACCGGCCCAGTCCGTGGCTGACCAGCAGGTTCGCCGCGACGCGGGCGAGGCCGTACCACGGCGGGCGGTACGGCAGGCCCAGGTCGCGCATCGCCGCCGGGCCGAGCAACCAGCCGCTCACCGACAGGGCGCGTTCGCGTTCGTACACCCGGCGCGGGCCGGAGGTGGCGTCGTCGGCCATCGTGATCAGGGCGCGGGCCAGGGCGACGCTGTTCGCGTCCGGGGGCGGGTCGTACGACAGGAAGTGGTACAGCTGCCGCCGTCCCTGGCGCTCGGTGTGCGGCAGCCAGTCGTCGTCGACACCGAGCAGCCAGCCGACGTAACACCACAGGTGCATCACCGCGCGGGCGTCGGCACCGGACACCCGCACGCCGAGCAGGCGCAGGTGCAGCAGGAAGCTGGTGGAGAAGACGCCGAGGGTGCTGGCCTGGTCGTACTGGTTGATCGGCAGGCCGCGGCCGGCGTGATCCCAGCTCGGGTCGGCCTCGAGACGCGCGTTGACCAGGGCGTGCATCACCCGGACGTGCAGGGTGGCGGCCAGCCCGGCCCCGCCCGGCGCCAGCCCGCCGGGCGCGGTGATCGCGCGCCACCACAGCGACGTCTCCCTGATCCGGCGCAGCGTCTCGCCGCCGGCCAGCCGCCCGGTGCGCACCAGCGGCTCCAGGGCCGCACCGGTGCGGTAGCCGCCGAGCAGCGACCCGTACGGCAGCACCAGCCCGGCGTCCATCCCGAACGCCCGGCAGGCCAGCGCACCCCGGGCCAGCAGCTCGTCGTCGACCCAGGCGGGCCGGTCCCGGACCGTGGCGAAGAACGCCGCGAACGGCTCCGGCGCGTTGTCGGCGGGCCCGGCCGCCAGCCATCGGTGCAGGTCACCGACGGTCAGGGTGGGCGCCGCCCGGACGGCCCGGATCAGCGCGGCGGCCGGTTCGTCGCGCCGGTTCAGGCCGCTCTCCAACGCGGCGATCTCCGGCGCGGTCGGCCGCGCCCCGGCCCCGGCCAGCAGGCGCAGCGGCCGGGCGGCGCGCTCACCCCAGCCCCGATCCGCTCCGAACCTCGTCGGCACCATGCCCCACCATAGGCTCAGGGGCGGTTCTCATGGACGTAGTCGCGGCCCCGCTGGAACGTCGCGACCGGCTCACCGCAGTACATCCACGGCCATTTGCTGACCTGGTCACCGAGCAGGTCGTGCGCCCGCCCGGCGATCTCGAACGCCCCGGCCAGCTCGGCGGTCAGCGCGAACGTCGCCACCCGCGGCGCCCAGCCGACCCGGCGCTGGTACGCCGGGTGCAGGAACGACCGCTGCGCCGCGGCCACCAGCTCGTCACGCACCCCGGGCGCCTGGATGTACGTCTCGTCCTCGCCGCTCGGCAGCGACAGCCACTTCTCCAGATGGGCGACCGCGATCAGCTCCGGCAGCAGGCTCCCGTCCGGCGCGGACGCGGTCGCCTCCCGGGCGAACGCGAACATCTTCTCGTGGCTGCCGGACCACTTGGCGCACAGGTGCTGCAGCCGCTGCTCGTGGGCCAGCACGTGGTGCGGGTGCCGGGTGACCACCTCGTGGAACCGGGCGTCCGCCTCGCCCGGGTTCACCTGCCGGCCGCGCGCCGACGTGACCAGCCAGGTCCACGCGGTGACCTGCCCGGGGTCGCGGGCGGTGACCTCGTCGAGCAGGTTCTCGGCGAGCCGCAGCCGCCGGGCGAACTCCTGGAACTGCTCCCGGCTGGTGTGCTGCGACGTCTTGGCGCCGCGTGCCTCCCAGGCCCAGCCGACCGCGTGGCAGCCGCGGACCAGGACCGGCAGCGTCGAGTCCGGTTCGGCCGCGACCCACTCCGGGATCCAGTCCTGCACCCCGTCGACGCCGGCGGCGGCCTCCATCAGGAACGCGTGGTCGTCCGGGTCACCGGCCGCGCCGAAGACGTCCCGCGCGGTCCGCCAGTCCCGGGCCTCGAGCGCGTCGATGAGCGCGCGCGCCTGCGGCTCCCCGTACGCCGGGTCGATGACGAGCGTCTGCGGCTTCTTGCGCCCGAACGGCCACATGGTGATGCTCCCCCCGATGGTGATCGAGGATCATAAACCGATCCGTGACCGGGGCCCGGCGTGGGTATGGAGCAGGGGTGGGACTGCGAGGAATCGCCCGCATCAGCGCGGCACAGCTCCGCGCACCCGGTGCGGTGACGCCGGACGCATCACGTTTGCCGTACCCGGCGCCGGGCATCCGCACGGCGTCATGACCGCCCTCGTTCCGGGAGACCTCATCACCGACATCACCACCGGCCGGGCGCGGATCGGCGACGGCACCATCGCGTACGACATCGCCGGCACCGGTGAACCGCTGCTCCTGATCCACGGGCTCGGCGGCACCCGCCGGACCTGGGACCACGTCGCCGCCGCACTCGCGGCCACGCACACCGTCATCACGCCCGACCTTCCCGGCCACGGCGAGTCCGACGGGCCGGGCGGTGACTACTCGCTCGGTGCTCTGGCCGCGGCCCTGCGCGACCTGCTCGTGGTCCTCGGCCACCCGTCGGCGACGGTCGTCGGGCACAGCCTCGGCGGCGGGATCGCGCTGCAGTTCGCCTACCAGTTCCCGGAACGCGTCGACCGGCTGGTCCTGATCAGCAGTGGCGGCCTCGGGCGGCAGCTCACCCCGGCCCTGCGCGCCGCCACCCTGCCGGGTGCCGAGACCGTCGTGGCCGGACTGTCCCGGATGCCGGAGCCGCTCACCCGGCGCGCCCTGGCACTGGTCTCCGCGGTCACGCCGCGGCTGCTGGCCGGCGCCGACGCCGCGCCGGTGGCCGCCGCCCTGCACGGGCTCACCCACCGGGGCCGGCGGCGCACCTTCATCCGCACCGCCCGGGCGGTGATCGACTGGCGCGGCCAGACGGTCAGCGCCCTCCGGCACCTGCGGCAGCTCACCGGCCTGCCGGTGCTCCTCGCCTGGGGCAGTGCCGACACCACGATCCCGCCGGCGCACCACCGGGCCGCCGCGGCGCTGCTGAGCGACCCCCGGACGCTGGAGATCGACGGGGCCGGCCACTATCCGCACGAGACGGCGGCGGACCGGCTGCTTCCCGCGCTGCACGAGTTCCTCGCCACGACGACCCCGTTCCGCTACGCCGAAGCCCGCTGGCGCCAGATGCTCACCGGCCCGGCGGCCGCCGGCTGAGAGCGGCGCCGTCAGGCTGACAGCGGAACCGGGCGTCTCACCCGAGCCAGCCCGGCTGGACCCGGCCCGCCTCGTAGGCCCAGATCACCAGCTGGGCCCGGTCCCGCAGACCGAGTTTGCCCAGCACCCGGCTGACGTGCGTCTTCGCGGTGGCCGGTGAGATCGTCAACCGGCGGGCGATCTCGTCGTTGGACAGCCCGCCGGCCACCAGGTCGGCGATCTCGCCCTCCCGCGCGGTGAGGGTCGAGGCCGCCGGGGGCGGGGCGGGCGGCGGCACCCGGGACGCCACGTCGGCGATCAGCCGCCGGGTCACCGACGGCGCCAGCAGCGCGTCGCCGCGGGCCACCACCCGGACACAGTGGATCAACTCGGCCGGCTCGGCGTCCTTGAGCAGGAACCCCGCGGCGCCGCCACGCAACGCGGCGAACACGTACTCCTCCTGCTCGTAGGTGGTCAGGATGACGATCCGGACATCGCTCAACTCCGGGTCCGCGGCGATCCGCCGGGTCGCTTCCAGACCATCGAGGACCGGCATGCGTACGTCCATGAAGACCACATCCGGCCGTTCCCGCCGGGCCAGCCGCACCGCCTCGGCGCCGTCGCCGGCCTCACCCACCACGGTGATGTCCGGCTCGCCGCCCAGGATCGAGCGGAACCCGGCCCGGACCAGGCGCTGGTCGTCGGCGAGCAGCACCCGGATCACGCGGGCACCGCCCGGGGGAGCTCCGCGCGTACCCGGAAACCGCCTTCCGGACCACGGCCGGCCTCGACCGTCCCGCCCAGCGTCTCCACCCGTTCCCGCATGCCCCGCAACCCGTTCCCCGGCGCGGCCGGCACGCCGCCGGCGCCGTCGTCGTCGACGCGCAGCGCCAACCGGCCGCCCGCCTCGTGGATGTCGATCCGGACCGTGCGCGCGCCCGCGTGCCGCAACACGTTGCTCAGCGACTCCTGCACGATCCGGAACGCCGCGGCGTCGACCGCGGCCGGCAGGTCCCGCGGCGGCTCGCCGGTCAGCCGGACGTCCACCCCGGCCGCGCGGACCTCGGCGAGCAGCTCCGGCAGCCGGGCCAGCGAGACCCGCGGGGCGTCGTCGCGCAGCACGCCGAGCACGGTACGGAACTCCCGCAACGCCTGTTTGCTCGCCGCCCGGATGTGCTCGAGGGCCTCGAACGCCCCGTCCGGGTCCCGCCGGTGCAGCGCCGCACCGGCCTGCACGCTGATCAGCGAGATCTGATGCGCGAGCACGTCGTGCAGCTCCCGGGCGATCCGCAGCCGCTCCTGCGTCTCGCGTTCCCGGACGGCCGCCTCGGCGCGTTCCCGCCATGCCCGGACGCTCTCCCCGGCCACCACCGGGCCGAGCAGGATCGCCACCTGGCCGACCGCCTCGGCCGGTTGGATCAGCCGGGCGTCGCCGTAGATCAGCCACGCCATCAGCGGGACACCGGCGAACAGCAGCAGCACGCCGCCCGCCGCGGCCAGCCGCCGCCCGGCCCGGGTGACGGTGAACAGCGCGATCACGAATCCGGCGCCGAGCGGCGAGTCCGGGAAGCCGAACGGGTAGTAGAGCAGCGCGGCGCCGGCGGTCACCACCAGCACGGCGCCCGGCCACCGGTGCCGCAGCAGCAGCGCACCGGCGCTGACCACCTGCAGCGCCCAGCCCCACGGCCAGGCCTGCCGGTGCTCGCCGCCGGGCCCGGCGAGCAGGAAGACCGCGTTGACGCCGAACACCACGAGGGGGACGAGGACGAGCCGCCGGCCGGGCATGGCACCACTGTAGGCAGTCACCCGCGCGGGTGGTGCTTTCGGCATGGTTCGCCCGGTCTAATTACCGGGTGCGGATGCAAGTGACGGCTGACGGGTCCGCGAGTGCCACCGGCGTTCCGGCGCTGGGTGACGTGCAGGTCCTGGTGGTCGGCACCGCCGGGCACGTCGAGGGGTCGTCGCTCCCGGACGTGCCGGCCGCGGCCACCTCGGCCCGGGCGGTCCGCGACACGCTGGTGCGGTGGTGCGGTGTCCCGGAGAAGAACGCCACGGTCCTGATCGACCCGGCGGACGCCGCCGAGCTGCGGGCCGCGATCACCACGGCCGCCGGCCGGGCCGGCTCCACCCTGATCCTCTGGTACGTCGGGCACGGCGTGATCGGCCCGGACCGGGAGCTGCACCTGGCCACCCGGGCCACCACCGGCCCGGCACACGAGGCGGTGCGCCTGGCCGACGTGACCGCCGACCTGCAGCGCCTCGACGTGCTCTTCGTGCTGGACTGCTGTTACAGCGACCGGGCGACGCCGCACGTCACCGGGCGGGGCGCCCTGCTCGCCTCGGCCGGTGCGACCGAGCACACCCCGGCCGAGCACACCGTGATGACCGGCGCCGCGCTCGAGCTGCTGCGCGGGGGCGATCCGCGCTGCCCGCGCCTGCTGACCCTCCGGGTGATCCACGAGCATCTGGCCCGGGAACTCGGACGGCGCGGCCGGCCCGTACCCCGGCTGCAGCTCCGCAACCACCTGGGCAACCTGGTGTTCACCGCCAACCGTGCCTACCGGGACGTCGATCCGGCCCGGGTGCTCGACGACGAGCGGTCGCCGTTCCTCGGCCTGGACGCCTACGCCGAGGACGACGCCGACGTGTTCTTCGGCCGGGCCGGGCTGACCGCGCGGCTGATCGCGCGCCTGGGCCGTGCGGCCGGGTCCGGCGGGCTGTGCGTGACCATCGGGCCGTCCGGCAGCGGCAAGTCGTCGGTGCTGCACGCCGGGGTGCTGCCGGCGCTGCGCAAGGGCGCCCTGCCGGGCAGCGAGAGCTGGCGGTACGCGTCGATGACCCCGGGCGCCGACCCGCTCGGCACCCTCGCCGGCACGCTGCGCGACCTCGCCGACGCGGCACCGTCGAACGGGCGCCGGCTGGTGCTGATCGTCGACCAGTTCGAGGAGCTGTTCACCCAGGGTGCCGGGCCGGAGGTGCGGGGCAAGTTCGTGGCCGCGCTGCAGGAGGCGGCAACCACCACGCGCGCGCTGGTCCTGCTGAGCGTGCGGTCCGACTTCCACGGGCCGTGCACCGAGCTGCCGATCCTGGCCGAGGCGCTCGCCGACGACCAGGTGGTGGCCGGGCCGATGACCACGGCCGGGCTGCGCGCCGCGATCGGGGAACCGGCCGCGCTGCGGAACCTGACCCTGCAGGACGGGTTGATCGAGGTGCTGCTCCGGGACGTCGGCGCCGACCCGCGCCGCGAGGACGCCGTCGTGCCGGATGCCGGGGTGCTGCCGTACCTGTCGTACGCGCTGCTGCGGACGTGGCAGGAGCGTGACGGGCGGATGCTGACCACGCACGGGTATGCCGCGACCGGCGGGGTGCGCGGGGCGATCGGCCGGGCCGCCGAGCAGATGTACGAGCACCTGGACCCGGCCGGGCGGCTCGCCGTACACCTGCTGATGCTCGGCATGACCACCGCGCCGGGCGGCACCGTGACCCGGCGCCCGCTTCCGTTGGCGGCCGCCCTCGGCATCGGGCGCGACCCGCTCGCGGCCCGCCGGGCCCTGGACGCGCTGACCGGCGCCCGGCTGGTCTCCGCCGACACCGGGCAGGTCCGGATCGTGCACGAGGCCCTGCTCACGTCGTGGCCGAGGCTCGGGGAGTGGCTGCGCGCCGACCGCGACGGCACCCGGCGCGCGGTCGGCGAGGCGGCCGCCGCGTGGAAGCACGGGAACACCGACGCGTCCCTGCTGTTCCGCGGCCGCCGGCTGGCCGAGGCCCGGGAGTGGTCCGCGCTGCACGAGAAGGACGTCAGCGCGGAGATGCACGACTTCCTGCGCGTCTCCCGTCGCCGGGAACGCCGCGGCGTGCTGGCCCGCCGGTTCGCCCTGGTCACGCTCGCCGTGCTGACCCTGCTGACCGGCACCGGCGCGGTCGTCGCCACCCGGCAGCGCACCGAGGCGGTACGCCAGCGCGACGACGCGGTGACCACCACCATCGCCGCGCAGGCCGACCGGCTGCGCGGCACGGACGTCTCGCTCGCTGCCCGGCTCGACCTGGTCCTGCACCAGCGGCGGCCCACCGCGACCACCCGGTCCCGGCTGATCAACGCGGAGAACGCGCTGCTCGCCCAGCCGCTGCGCGGGCACACCCGTGCCGTCCTGGCGTCCGCGTTCGCGCCGGGCGGGCACGTCCTGGCCACCGCGGGCGCCGACCGGACCGTCCGGCTCTGGGACACCACCGACCCGGACCGGCCGGCGCCGCTCGGCGAGCCGCTGCGGTATCCGGGCGAGGTGCGCTCGCTGCGGTTCGACCCGTCCGGGAAGGTGCTGGCCGGGTCGGCGTCGGACGGCAGCGTCCGGCTGTGGAACCTGGCCGACCCGGCGCACGTCACGCCGTTCGGGCCGGGGTGGAAGGCGCACGACGCGGCCGCTTCGAGCGTGTCGTTCAGCGCGACCGGGAAGGTCCTGGCCAGTGGCGGCGCGGACCGGACGCTGCGGTTCTGGGACGTCGCGGACCCGGCCCACCCGGTGGCGCTCGGCGCTCCGCAGCGGACTCCGGCACCAGTCGAGGCGGTCGCCTTCCAGCCCGGCAGCTCCCGTCTCGCCACCGGCGGCGACGGCGGGCCGATCCAGCTCTGGAACGTCACCGACCCGAGACGCCCGAAACGGATCGGTACGCCGCTGACCGGGCACACCGGCGGGATCACCGGCCTGTCCTTCCACCCGACCCTGCCGGTGCTGGCCAGCAGCGCCCTCGACGGCACCGTCCGGCTCTGGAACCTGGCCGTGCCGAAACGTGCCGAGGCCCTCGGCGCGCCACTGCCCGGCCCGGTGGCCGGCTTCGGCGCGGTGACCTTCGACCCGGGCGGCACCAAGCTCGCCGCCGCCGGCCTGGACGGCCGGACCGCGCTGTGGAACACCACCGACCCGCGGTCACCGTCGGCGCTCGTCGACCCCGCGCCGGTGAGCCGGGCCGGCGCCGGCCGGACCGCCGCGTTCAGCCCGGACGGGACGAGCCTGGTCACCGCGGGCGACGACGCGACCGCGTACCTGTGGCGGTTCCCGGAGACGCCGGCCGGCGGGATCGCGCCCGGCGGCGGGACCGCGCTGGCGGTCAGCCCGGACGGACGGCTGACCGCCACCGCCGACCGCTCCGGCCGGATCGCGCTGACCGACCCGCGCGGCAGCCGGTTCGCGGTCATCCCCGGCGCGCACCTCAACGAGATCAACTCGCTGGCCTTCCACCCCGCCGAGCCGGTCCTGGCCAGCAGCGGCCTCGACGGTGAGATCCGGCTCTGGAACCTCGCCGACCCGGCACACCCGGCCCGGCTCGGCCCCGCGGTGAACGCCGGCACGCACGACAACCGGTCCACGCTGGCGTTCAGCCCGGACGGTCGACTGCTGGCCGCCGGCACCAGCAAGGAGATCCGGCTCTGGAACGTCAGCCGGCCCGCCCGCCCGGTGCCGGTCGGTGTGCCGCTCAGCGATCAGGCGTCCGGGTACCTGGCTCTCGCGTTCAGCCCCGACTCCCGGCTGCTCGCCGCCACCACCGCCGACAAGACGATCGAACTGTGGGACGTCGACCTGCGCATCCCGCGCGGCCACTCGCTGACCGGCCACACCGCCCCGGTCACCGCGGTGACCTTCAGCCCGGACGGCCGCACCCTGGCCACCGGCGCGACCGACCACACCGTCCGCCTCTGGGACGTCACCGACCCGGACACCGCCCAGCCCCTCGGCGAACCCCTGACCGGCCACATCGCCACCGTCACGAGACTGCTGTTCACCCCGGACGGCCGCACCCTGACCAGCATCGCGGACGGCCAGCCCCGGGTGTGGAACCTCGACCCCCGGGCCGGCGCCGCCCGCATCTGCCGCACCACCACGGGCGCCTTGACCGAGTCCACCTGGCACACCCTCATCCCCGACGCCCCCTATCAGGACCCGTGCCCCTAGCTCTGGTAACCCCCTCCGCCAGCTCTGGTAACCCCCTCCGCCGGCGCGAGGCCGTCTCCGCTTCCGACCCCTATCCGGTACGACTACGGAGCGCCCGAGCGCTCCGTAGTCGTACTGGAAAAGGGTCTTGAGGGTTGTCGCTCTAGGGTGATCAATTGTGAATGAGGACCAGGGGTGCACGGTGACGGTGTGCCGGGACTGCTGCTGCGGCAGTGTGGGCAAGCATCCGACGGTGGACCACGCGGCGCAGGTGGACCGGTTGACGGCGGAGCTGGCGCCGGGGCATCGGGTGCGGACCAGTCTCTGCCTGGATGTCTGTGCGCAGTCGAACGTCCTGGTGGTGCAGCCGGCGCCGGAGGCGAGGCGGGCCGGCGCCCGGCCGGTGTGGTTCGGCCTGGTCCTCGACGATCTGGTGCTGGACGACGTGGTCGGGTGGGTGCGGTCCGGCGGTCCGGGCCGGGCGGAGATGTCCGCCGCGCTGGAACTCTCGGTGATCGCGCCGCCGGTCCCCGGACCGTAGGCTCACCGGCCGCGGCTCAGGACCGCCCGCCACTGGCGGTTACGGTCCTCGGGCGGGGTCAGCACGCAGTCGCCGCAGGTGCCGCCGCCCGGGATGCGGTAGTAGAGGCAGCAGTTGCGGCGGACCAGGAACCAGCGGTCCCGGCCCGCGTCCGGCCGGATCAGATCAGCGGTCCCGAGCAGCGGTTCCTGGAGCAGCGTGGCCTCGACGATCGCCGCGCCGCGGGCCGCGTCGGCCGGCCGGTTGTCCGCGATCATGCCGGCCGCGCCGCCCAGCGCCGACGCCACGTTGCCCCACAGCACCTGCGGTGACAGCGCGAACCGGGCGCGGAACACGTCCAGCAGCGGCCGGACCAGGGTGAACTTGGCCAGGTGGTAGCCGATCACGGCGGCCGGCTGGCCCGCGCAGGTCAGGGCGGTCAGGCCCTGGAACGCGATCGGCAGCGGTCCGGCGGGTGCCGCGCGCCACCACAGGCTGTCCGGTTGCGGCAACGGCAGGGCGCCTCCCGAGGCGGCCGCGCCGAGCAGTGGCGACAGCAGCCGGGACGCCAGCCCGAGGAAGGTGATCGAGGCGACCTCGCGCTCACCGATGGCGTCGCGGGACAGCCCCGACATGTGTCCGAGGGTGTTCCGCCCCGCGCTCACCCGGTCCGCGAGCACCCGCTCGTCCAGCAGATCGGTGAACGGACGCCACGCCGCGTCGGCGTCCCGGGGTTGCCAGGTGAAATACGGCCCGAGCAGCGAGGCGGTGCGCAGGGCGTCGGTGGCGTCGACCATGGGCTCCACCCTAAGCATGGGGCTTCTGGCAGAGACTCCCACCCGCGCCGGTGGCCGGGTTGGATCAGAGGTCATGACCGGAACCACCACCAGCACCGGGCCGCGGACCATGACGCGCGGGCTGACCTTCCTGTTCGCGGTCGCGGCCGGCGCCGCGGTCGGGAACCTGTACTGGGCGCAGCCGCTGCTCGGCACGATCGCCGCGGATCTGCACGCGCCGCCCGGCACGGCCGGCTGGCTGATCACCGCGACCCAGCTCGGGTATGCCGCCGGGATCCTGCTGTTCGTGCCGCTCGGGGACCGGCTCGACCGCCGCCGGCTGATTCCGGTCATGCTGCTCTGTGCCGCCGCGGCGCTGGTGCTGTGCGCGGTGGCCCCGTCGATCGCGTTCCTGCTGGTGGCGATCACGCTGCTCGGGCTGACCACGGTGTCCGGGCAGATCCTCACCCCGCTCGCCGGGGATCTGGCCGACGACGCGCACCGCGGCCGGACCGTGGGCACCGTCGCCTCCGGCATCGTGGTCGGCATCCTCACCTCCCGGACGATCGCCGGGCTGGTCGCCGACCTGGCCGGGTGGCGGGCCATCTACCTGGCCGCCGCGGTGATCACGGTGCTGTCCGCAGCCCTGCTGCACCGCGCCGTCCCGGTGCTGGAACCGAAGACCCGGATCGCTTATCCGGCACTGATCGCGTCGGTTGCGGCGGTCGTCGTGAAGTTCCCTTCGGTACGATGGACGCTGGCTCTCGCCGCCACCGGCTTCGCCGCCTTCACGATGTTCTGGACCGCGCTGACGTTCCTGCTCAGCAGCCCGCCGTTCGGCTATCCGACGTGGATCATCGGGCTGTTCGGCCTGGCCGGGCTGGCCGGGGCGGCGGCCGCGCAACGGGCCGGCCGGCTGCACGATCGGGGCCTGTCGCTGCCGGCCACCGGTGTCGCCTGGGTGGTGATCCTGCTGGCGTTCGTGGTGGCGGCGTTCGCCCGGCACTCGGTGATCCTGGTGGTGGTCGCGGTGCTGCTGCTGGACGCCGCGCTGCAGGCGGTGAACATCCTGAACCAGACCCGGTTGTTCGCCCTGTCCCACGAGGCCCGCAGCCGGTTGAACACCGCGTACGTGACCGGCATCTTCCTCGGCGGCGCGGCCGGTTCGGCGGCCGCCACCGTGCTCTGGAACGTCGGCGGCTGGACCGCCGTCACCGTCGCCGGGATGGCCCTGAGCTGCCTGGCCCTGCTGATCTGGGCCCTCGGCCGCCGCGGCCCGCTGCTCCCGGCGGCCAGCGAAAGCGCTGGCTAGCGAAAGCGCCCACTGGCGGCAGCGCCCACTGGCCGCAGCGCCGGCTGGTGCTCAGGGCTGCCTCGCGGCCGTTGAGGCAGCCCTGAGCACCAGCCGGGGCCCGCCGCCTGCCCGGCGAGCGGGACCGGCAGCGGGCCGACCGCCGGGCCGTCAGGAGAGGGAGACGCCGGCGACCTGGGTCAGCAGCTGGTCGCAGAAGGCCGGCAGGTCGTCCGGGTTGCGGCTGGTGACCAGGGTGCCGTCGACCTGTACCTCGCGGTCGACCCAGGTGGCGCCGGCGTTGGTGAGGTCGGTGCGCAGGCTCGGCCAGCTGGTCACCGTGCGGCCCTCGACCACGCCCGCCTCGACCAGGGTCCACGGGCCGTGGCAGATCGCGGCGACCGGCTTGCCGGTGGCGGCGAAGTCCCGGACGAACCGGACCGCGCCCGGGTCGGCGCGCAGGAAGTCCGGGTTGGCGACGCCGCCGGGCAGCACCAATGCGTCGTAATCGGCCACGTGTGCGTCGCGAACGTGGCGGTCCACCGGGTATTTCCCGGCCTTGTCCATGTGGTTGACGGCCTGGATCTCGCCGTCCTGGATCGAGATCAGCTCGGCGGTACCACCGGCGTTCTGCACCGCCTTGCGCGGTTCGGTGTACTCGATCTCCTCCACGCCGTCGGTGGCGAGGAAGGCGATGCGCTTGCCGTGAATGTCGATAGCCATGACGTTTTCCGTGCCCGGCCGGCGCCGGGGTAAACGCGCCGTCACCGGGTAAGCCGCGGGTATGACCATTCCCACCTGGGTGAAGAGCACCGCCGCCGTGGTGGCCGCGGCCGGCGCCGGTTCGCTCGCCACCGACCCGTCGTCGGCGTGGTACCGCTCGCTGCGCAAGCCGTCCTGGCAGCCGCCGCCGGTGGCGTTCCCGCTGGTGTGGACGCCGCTCTACGCGCTGATCGCGGTGGCCGGCACCCGGGCGCTGAACCGCGGCTCCGAGGCCGACCGGGCGGCGTTCGCCCGGTCGTACGGCGTCAATCTCGTCCTGAACGCGGCCTGGAGCGGCCTGTTCTTCCGCGCCGAGCGGCCGAAGGTCGCGCTGGCCGGCATCGCCGCGCTCAACGTCTCCAACGTGCTGCTCTGGCGCCGCGCCGCGGCCACCGACCGGCTCGCCGGTGCGGCCCTGGCGCCCTACGTCGCCTGGACCCTGTTCGCCACGGCCCTGAACGCCGCGATCGTCCGCCTCAACCCGGACGAGTGACCGCGGTGACCGCCGTGACGGTCACCCCAGCCGACTGACCGCCTCCCGCAACCGCGCGAGATCCCGGCGGCGCTGCTCCAGCGTGGTCGCCACGCCGACCAGGACCAGCCCGCCGAGCGCGAGCGGCACCCACCGCGGCACCAGGTCCCACACCTGGGCCAGCTCGTGCAGCGCGACCAGGGCCAGCACCACGCCGCCGGACACCACCGGAGCCTGCAGCCGGGCCAGCGCGCCGGCTACCAGCACGGCGAGCGCGGCCACGCCGAGCAGCAGCCGCCGCGGGTACTGCGGGTCGTCCGGCGAGCTGCCGGCGATCACCGCGAGGGTGGGCAGGAACGCGGCACCGAGCGCCGGGCCGTACGCGGCCCAGGACGGCAGCTCGGGGCGGCCGCGGCGGACGAACCAGCCCGCGCCGAGGGCGAGCACGGCGGCCGGCCCGGTGTAGACCTCGGCCGTGGTGACCTGCTGCGCGGTGAGGAACAGCCACCAGCCGAGCAGAGCCGACCCGGCGGCCGCGATGACGTGCTGGTTGCGGATCGCGGCCGGCTCGCCGGGGCGCAGCGCACGGACCGCGAGGACCACCGACCACAGTGTGGCGATCAGCGCGGCCCACCCGGTGGAGCCGCTGATCAGCAGGGCGATCAGCGCGGTCCCGTGTGCGACCGCGGCGGCGGCCAGGGCCTCGCGGGGGCGGCGCGCGGCCAGGAACCAGTCCAGGACGGCGGCCACGGCCGCGGCGGCGAGCACGGCCAGCGCGGTGCCGCCGGCGTCGAGGGCGGCGAGGTCGGCCGCGGTGTAGGCGACCACGACCGTGGACAGGGTCGCGGCGAGCCAGCCGGTGATCCGGGCGGGTTCGTCCCGGGCGGCCGTGCCGATCACCGCTCCGGCGACGGCGACCAGGGCGAAAGCGGTGAGCATCGGGCCGGGTCGGTGCGTGGCGCCGGCCAGGCCGACGATGGCGAGCACTCCGAACGGGATCAGGAACCCCGGTGGGGTGGCGGGGGCCAGGGTGAGGGTGGCGAGCCCGGTGAGGCCGACGATCAGGGTGGCGAGCGGGCCGACGGGCCAGGGGGCGCCGGCCGCCGCGAGGGTGAGCGGGACGGCGAGCGCGACGAGGGGCGAGGCGACGAGGAGTGCCCCGTTGACCGCCGTGATCCGGACCGCGACGGCCGCCGCCACCGCGGTGATCAGCACGGCCACCGGGGTCGACCAGTCCACCGAGCCGGTGACCGGCCCGTCCCACGGCTCGATCAGGACCGCCGCGAGGTCCGGCCCGGTCCACCCGAGCAGCCCGATCACCAGCACCACGCCCGCGACCAGTGCATACGGTTTGCGCAGCACGGCGACCAGCAGCAGCGCCCCGGCCACGTAGAGCGCACCCGGATCACTCCCGGCCAGCGCCCACAGCGGCGTCCCGGCGGCGAGCAGCAGCGCCACCCCGGTCACCTGCGGCACGTACCAGGCCAGCCGGTGGGCGGCCGCGCACAGCAGCACGGTCACCAGGAACAGGGCACGCACCCGTACCGTCCCGGACGTGTCCGCGGCCAGCAGCCCGAGCCACACCGCGGCCGGCCCGGCGAGCAGCCCGGCGGTCGCCGCGGCCACCCCCACGTCGCCGTGTCGCGGGCCGGAGTGCACCAGCGTCGCCGCGGTGACCCCGATCAGCGTGATCGCGGCGCACACCCCGGCCGCCACCCCCGGGTCGCCCAGGCCGGTGGCCAGCGCGTGGGCCGTGGCCACCGCGCTCACCCCGAGCCGGAGACCGAGGCGGCGCACGGTGGTCGCCCGGGTGGCCAGCGCGACCGCGCCGGCCGTGACGAGCACGCCGAGCAGGGCGGCGGTCCACCACGGCAGCCGGAACGCCGCCGGGACCAGCAGCGCCAGCACCAGGAGGGCGGTCAGCGCCAGGTCCGCTCGGAGCCGGGCGGGCAGCAGGATTCCGTACGCCAGGACGACCGCGACGGCGGCCACCGGCAGATCCCAGGTCGAGCCGGTGACCACCCAGCCCAGCGGCGCGTCGAGCACCGGCCGGGCGGCTTCGAGGCTGCTGCGCGCCGCGATCAGGGCCGCCGTGGCCACGGTCAGGGCCGGTACGCCGGCCAGTGCCAGCGCGCCGCCCCACGGGCCGCGGCCGACCGGCTCGGGCAGCCGGACCCGGGCCACCGCGGCGGGCACCGCGATGACCAGGGCGAGCACGGCGAAGCGCAGGGTGGGCGTACCCGGGTCGAGCCGGAAGACCACCCCGCCGGCCGCGACGCCGATCGCGACGGTGAGCCCGGCGGCGGCATACATTTGTGCCTCGCGGTGCGCGGCCAGCACCGTGCCCGCGGTCAGCACCGCGGCGACCAGGACCAGCGCGCCGCCGGCCACCGCGGCCCGGCCCGGCGTGCCGGCGTCCCGCAACCCGCCGAGCGCGACGATCACGGAGCAGAACGCGGCGATTGACCCGCACGCGTAGGCCAGCAGCCCGGTACCGGCCGGCGCGAAGCGACCCCGGTGCAGGATCACGAGGTTCAGCGCGGTGACACCGGTCAGCGCCAGCGACCAGCCGGTGGTGTCCGCGTCGGCGCCCGCCGCGAGCAACGGCAGCACCGGCTGCGCGATCAGCAGCGCGGCGATCCGCGGGCCGGGCAGGCCGACCAGCCGGCCGTAGCCGAGCGCGATCACGGCGGTGACCGCGCAGACCGCGGCCGCGTAGACCTGCGCGGCCAGGTTCGTGACGCCGAGCAGGTCGACCGCCCAGGCCGCGTACCCGTCCATCAGGATCATCAGCAGCCCGACGGCGGCCAGGGTCTCGGCCGCGCCGGTCAGGCCGCGCCGCTGGGCGAACGGCGGCACGGCGAGCACCGCGGCGGTCGCCGCCGCCAGGATCAGGGCGCGCCCGGCCACCCCGACCTGCGCCCAGGCCACCGCGGTGAACACCGCGGCCGCGACCACCAGCAGCAGGCCGCCGAGCGCGAACAGCACGTTCTGCGCGGTCAGCGTGGTGAGGCGGCGCTCCGGCGCGGGCTCGGACGGCAGGCGCGGGGGCGCCGGGATCGTCGGGGGCGGCGGCGGGGGTGTGGTCCCGGTGCCGGTGAACCAGGCCGGGGGCGCCAGGACCGGTGCGACCGGCTCCAGCGCCGATCGGACCCGGAACGCCGCGGCGTCCCGCTGGGTCGACGCGTTCCGCAGCTGCGTCTCCACCCCGGCCGCCTCGGCGCGGATCGTCTGCAGCCGCGTCCGCAACTCGATGATCTCCGCGTCCAGGCGGACCACCTCGATCGCGTCCGGATCCGGCCCGCGCCCGCAGTCCGGGCAGCCGGTCTCCGCCGAAGCCATCGACTCGCAGTGCGGGCAGGGATACTCGGTCACCGGGACAGTCTCGCTCACCTGCGCAAATGTCCTCACGGCGGCATAGCTCGATCAAAGTCGATATGGTGAAGGTTCCTAACGACAACGGGGGAGCACATGTCAGCGGCTCGTCGTTTTGCGGTCATCTCCGCGTCCGCACCGCCGCGGGACACCGCGGTGCTCTTCCGCCGGGCTGTGGTGCTGGGCGGCAGCATCGCCGGGCTGATGGCCGCCCGGGTGCTCAGCGACCACGCCGACGAGGTGCTGATCGTCGAACGGGACGACCTGGCGGCCCTCGACGTGTCCGACGAGCAGCTCGCCGCGGATCCGATCGGCGCGACCGGGCCGCGTCCCGGTGTGCCGCAGGGCAGCCAGGTGCACGCGCTGCTGCCGTCCGGGCAGGCGCAGCTGGAGCGCTGGTTCCCCGGGTTCGGGCAGGAGGCGCTCGACGCGGGTGCGGTCGACCCGCCGCTCGGGACGAACCGGTTCTACATGGACGGGGAGCTGCGCGACGACGCGCCGACCGGGCCGGCCGCGCAGGCGTTGATCTCCAGCCGGCCGTTCCTGGAAGCGCTGATCCGGCATCGGGTGCTGGGGCTGGGCAATGTTCGTACGGTAAAGGGCCGGGCCGAAGGCTTGCTCTTGACCGGCGACGCGGTGAGCGGGGTCAGCGTGGACGGCGCTCCGGTCGACGCGGACTTCGTGGTGGACGCGACCGGGCGGTCCAGCCGGCTCAGCGACTGGCTGGAGGCGGACGGTTTCCCGAAGCCGCGGCTGCAGCGGATGGGCATCAAGCTGAACTACGCGACCCGGCTGTTCCGGCGGCCGGCCGAGACGCCGGTGTGGACGTGCATCTCGATCGCCAACCCCGGTCCGGGCAAGGTCGCGCGGATCGGCGGGTTCACCCCGATCGAGGGTGACCGCTGGACCGTGCTGGTCTCCGGGTACGCCGACGACCGCCCCGGCCGGGACGCCGACGAGTACCGGGAGCGTTGCGTGCGCGACTTCCCGGCCGAGTTCGGTGACGTCGCGACGACCGCCGACCCGGCCGGTGAGGTGGTCACCTACCACCAGGCGGACAGTCGCCGCCGTGACTTCCACCGGCTGCGGCGCTTCCCGGCGCGGCTGGTCGCGGCCGGTGACGCGGTGGCGTCGTTCAACCCGGTCTACGGCCAGGGCATGACCTCGGCGACCCTGCACGCCTCCTGCCTGTCCGAATACCTGCGTGGCGGTCCCGACCTGTCCCGCCCGGCGCTGTCCTACTTCGCCGACGTGAAGGTGGTGGTCGACGCCGCGTGGCAGGTCTCCACGATGGCCGACCTGGCGCTGCCGCACGTCGACGGGCCGTACCCGCGCGGATACCGCGGCATCCAGTGGGCCAGTGGCCTGATCTTCAAGGCCTCGATGCGCGACCAGCGGGTCAACCACCGGCTCGGCCAGGTCACCACGATGCTGGCCCACCCGAGCTCGCTGACCAGCCCTGGCTTCCTGCTGCGCGCCCTGGCGATCGGCGCCCGCGCCTGAGCGCTCTTCTGGCTGGTGCTCGGGGGTGTCTCGCGGGCTCGGACACACCCCTGAGGGCCAACCGGGGCGGTGGGGCGCGTGGCGGTCGGGAGTGGCGGCGGTCTTGCGTTGCCGCTGCCCGGGGGCGTGGCTTGTAGCCTCCGGCGGGGACTCCCTGTTCGTACCAAATGGGTTAGGGGTTTATTTCGGTCAGGGAGATGTCGTCGAACCAGGTGGCGCCGGTGTTGTCGCCGCACTTGAGGTGCAGCTGGACGCCGGCGGCGGCCGGGGGTGCGAGGGCGTTCACGGTCAGCTGGGTCCAGTCGGTGGTGCCGAGCGGCAGGCGCGCGGAGGTGTCCTGGCCGATCCAGCGGCCGTCGGCGTCGAACCAGCTCAGGGCGATCTCGGTGACCCCGGTCGCGTCCGTGCCGCGGGCCCACGCCGCGGCGGACCAGGCCTGCCCGCCGTGGACCGGGCCGATCGGGGAGATGCGGAGCGACGGGAGGCCCAGCGCGGAGCGGGTGGTGGCGGCGAACCGCATCGAGCGGCCGCCGTCGTGCGCGGTGGAGGGGTCGAGTTCGGCGGCGCCGGCCTCGGTCAGGTTGCCGCGCCACGGGGAGTTGCCGGCGTCGGACTCGAAGCTGAGGTCGAGCACGCTGTCGGACTGCGCCTCGCCGGCCCAGGCGGCCCGGACCACCGACGCGGCCGGCTTGGGGCTGCCGTCGATGCGGTAGAGCCCGAACTCGTACTGGGCCGGCATCGTCGACACCGCGGAGTTGCTCGGGATGGCGCCGAGACTGAAATCGGTCAGCGTCCACGGTGCGACCGAGCCGACACCAGCCAGCGCGGCCGCGCGGAACACCCGGGCCAGGTACGCGGCCTGCTCGCCGGCGCTGCCGGTGGCCGTGCTCAGCCCGGTCTCGCCGATCACCAGGGGGTCCGGCGCGACACTGGCCTGCGCCTCGCGGATGTCGGTGAGCGCCTGCTCCGAAGCGCCGTAGAAGTGGAAGTCGTAGAAGTCCAGCGGGGTGCCGTCCAACGCCGCTTTGAGCCGGGCCAGCCCGGTCGGGCCGGCCTGACCGTTGACCGAAACGGTCAGCGGCATGGCCGGGACGGCGGCGCGGACCACCGGGATCAGGCCGCGCATCCAGGCGACCGCCTCCGGGTCGTCGGGCGACATCTCGTTCTTCAGCTCGACCGCGAGCACCCGCGGATCGTCCGCGTACGGCGCCAGCACCGCGGCGGCCCAAGCGGCGCTGCCCTTGGTGTCGTAGTACCGCGCCCACCAGTCGAAGAGCGTGAACCTCACGCCCAGCCCGTGCGCCTCGGCGATGCTGATGAACTTGCGCAGCTTCGCGGCGTAGGCGGCGTGCGGACGCGGGTAGCCGAACGCCCGCGGGAAGACCACGACCCGGACACTGTCCGCGCCCAGCGCGGCGACCTTGGCCAGGTCGACGTCGACCTGGATCGGGTCGAACCGGGTCCACATCGCCGACCAACCGGCCCCGGACGGGTAGTAATTCATCGTCTTGGCGGTCTGCACCGCGGCCAGCCGGCCCGCGAGGGTCGGCGCCGGGGAGTCGTCCTGTGCGACGAAGGCCGGCGCCGGTGACTCGTCGGTGACGGCGGCGGCCGGGGCCGCGGGAAACAGGGAGGCGGTGGTGAGCAGGCAGGACAGAACAACGGTACGGAGTCGGGCACTGCTCATGGGGGCGTCTGCGTCCCTTCACGGTCATCGTCGAGGTAACGTCCGTTTCGGCCGATCGGCGGTTACCCGGAGTTCAAGGTGGTTGCAGGCGGGTGCGCGTACGGTGCGCCCTAGGATTCCGGTGTGCCCGGACCTCTTGATCGCGTCGCTCTCGTCTCCGACGTGCACGGCAACCTGACCGCTCTGGAAGCCGTCCTGGCCGACATCGACGCCCGCGGCATCACGCGGATCTTCAATCTCGGCGACTACGTGGGGAAGGGCCCGCGCGGCCGGGAGGTCGTCGAGCTGTGCCGCCGCCGGTGCGAGGTCAACCTCCTCGGCAACTGGGACGACTTCCTGCCCGACCCGGCCCGCGTGCTGGACAGCGAGGGGCTGGCCTGGTGGCTGGCCGAGCTCGGCCCGGGCCAGGGGGAGTGGCTGCGCGCCCGGCCGTTCTGCCACGACTTCCTGATCAGCGGGCGCCGGGTGCGGCTGTTCCACGCGTCGGCGACCAGCGTCCACCACCGGGTGCGCTTCGACCACGACGAGGAAGGGTTCCTCGGGATGTTCGCGGCCACCCCGGCGACCGGCGACGGCCCGGAGCCCACGATCGTCGGGTACGGCGACACCCACGACCCGTACTACGAGGTCGGGCCGGGCGGCCGCATCCTGTTCAACACCGGCAGCGTCGGCAACGCCATGGACGACCCGACCCCGGTCTACGCCATCGTCGAGGGGGTGCTCGACTCCGAGGCGCCGGCTCCGTTCTCGGTGCAGTTCGTCCGGGTGCCGTACGACGTCGAGGCCGAGATCGCGGTGGCCACCCGGGTGGGGATGCCGGAGCTGGCGGGGTACGTCTCCGAGCTGCGGGACGGGGTGTATCGCGGGGCCATGCACGATCCGGCGCTGGTCCGCTACCACCGTCGTTCCGGTCCGGCGTGATGGCCGCCGCCCCGGCCCTCGCCGAGCTGCTCGACTGGGCTACCGACCACCTGGACGCCGACCTGTCGGTGCCGGCCCTGGCCGCGAGGGCCGGGATGCCGTTGCGGACGTTCATCCGGCACTTCACCGAGGCGACCGGGGTCACCCCGGCGGTCTGGGTGCTGGAGCAGCGGGTGCGCCGGGCCGAGCAACTGCTGGAACGGGCCGACGCCACGATCGCGTCGGTGGCGCTGCGGTGCGGGTTCGGCAGCGCGGACACCCTGCGGCGGCATTTCCGCCGGGCGCGCGGGGTGAGCCCGGACGCGTACCGGGCGGCGTTCCGCACCTGACCGGTCACCGGCGTGGTGCTCACGCGCCCGGCGGACATGCCGCTGACCGAGGCAAACTCCCGCGGGATCGCTCTCGTTTCGCGGCCCGGAAGGTGATCCCGGTTAGCGTCCCGAACCGGGATCAACCGAGAGGGACGAGCGCCATGCGGGCAGTGGAGATCAAGGAATTCGGCGGTCCGGAGGGCCTGACGGTCGTCGACCGTCCCGACCCGGTGGCCGCCGCGGGCCAGGTGGTGATCGCCAGCGAGGCGATCGGCGTCGGCGGCGTCGACGTGATGATCCGCCGGGGCGCCTACGCGGCCTACGGCTTCCGCCCCGGTTTCGTCCCGGGCAGCGAGGTGGCCGGCACGGTGACAGCGACCGGCGACGGTGTCGACCCCGGCCTGGTCGGGCAACGGGTGTGGGCGTTCACCGGCACCGGCGGCGCCTACGCCGACCAGGCGGTGGCGGCGATCGGTGAGGTGGTGCCGCTGCCGCGCGATCTCTCCGCGGTCGACGCGGTGACGCTGGGCAGCGCCGGGATCGTCGCCCACTTCGGCCTGGCACACGCGCACTTCGCGCCGGGCGAGTCGGTGCTGGTCCGCGGCGCGTCCGGCAGCATCGGGATCATGACGGTCCAGCTGGCGGCCCGGGCGGGAGCGGCCGTGGTGGCGGTGACCACGTCGTCCCCGGACCGCGGGCGTCGTCTGCGCGAGCTCGGCGCCACGCAGGTCCTGGACCGTTCCGGCAGCGTGTCGGACGGCTCGGCCTATGACGTGATCATCGACGTGGTCGCGGGTGCGGACCTGCCGTCGTTCTTCGACCGGCTGAACCCCGGCGGGCGCCTGGTGGCGGTCGGTGCGGTCGGTGGCCAGCCGCCGGCCGACTTCGGCGCCCGGCTGATGGCCGCCTTCCAGAAGTCGATGTCGTTCGCGACGTTCAGTGCGGCGACGGTGCCCGAAAATGATCGCCGCAGGGTGCGCGCGGAGCAGTTCGCGGCCGCGGCGCGGGGCGAGCTGCGAACCGTGGTGCACGAGGTGATGCCGCTGACCTCGGCCGCGCTGGCCCACCGAGCCATGGACGCCGGCACGGTCTTCGGCCGCATCGTCCTGACCCCCTGAAGTCGGCCCTGGTGGGGTCGCCGCCGGGTGAAGCTCAGAGGCGTCGGGCGGGCCAGGGTCGGTGAGGGCACGCGTGGCGCGGCGGTGTCGGTGGGGCGGTGGGAGCGCGCGGTCGGTGTCGGTGGGGCGGTGGGGGCACGCGGTCAGTGTCGGTGGGGCGGTGAGAGCAGGCGATCGGCCGAGTTCGGGGGCGGTGGCGGCACGCGATCAGGGTGTGAGTGCTTTTGCCGCCCCCAGGAGGGCGGCATCAGGACGCAATCCCGCAACGCGG
>NZ_LLZH01000190.1:0-332 GCF_001509495.1 Actinoplanes awajinensis subsp. mycoplanecinus
GCCGCCGTCGGTCGCGCCGCCGCAGGGCTGGCCGCTTAACTTGCAGGTGACCCGATGGCCACCCAAGCCGTTGAATTCGAACGTCCCCTTTCCGTTGACCAGAATCGGGCCGTTCCAACTACTGTTCGTGAATGTCCGGTGACTGCCACTGACGGCCATCTGGGTGTCCCAGAAACTGCCGACAGTGCCACCGGCGGGCATTTCGAATTCCCCTTTTCAAGAGGTCATCGCGGACGTTCCGGCGTTGCTGTTGACCACCTCGTCCTGCCAGCCGGAGCGCCAGTCGGACACCGTACGCAGGGCAGCGATGGCGGCCGCGGCGCACACCGGCG
>NZ_LLZH01000191.1:0-328 GCF_001509495.1 Actinoplanes awajinensis subsp. mycoplanecinus
AAAGGACAGGCCGAGGTAATGCCATTATTGGCACTGGCTTATCAAGCACCCTGTTGAGTTCTCAAAGAACAACCGCACACCGCGTCCGCACCGCTTTCGCGGCCCGCACTCCGGGGCACTCGCTCTACTTTACCCGCCGTTTCCCGTTCGTCAAATCCGTGTTTCGTAACCCGAATTCAACCGAGAAAAAGCTAAGAAAAGCACCCACCAAAAAACCACGATGCTAGATCGTCAGATCTTGGTAGGGTTTCCGTCAGGACGGCCGCGCCGGGCCCCTCACGGGTCCCGCTCGCTCGCCCGTCTCCCTGGCGGCTCGGTAAACATTACT
>NZ_LLZH01000192.1:0-328 GCF_001509495.1 Actinoplanes awajinensis subsp. mycoplanecinus
ACCACGGACAGCAGCCAGGCGACCAGCGCGAGCGTGTCCAGGCCCGGTACCCGCCACGGCAGGACGGCCGCGGCGGTGGCCAGGATCGCGGTGCCCATCACGGAGGCGTACCAGTTCGGGGCGGGGCGGATCGGGGTTGCGGTGCGGGTGGGGCGGGGCGGGGCGGGGGGGATGTCCCCCCCCCCGGTCGGGGCGGGGGCGGGGGGGGGGCGCGGAGATTTTTTTCGGGGCCCAACCGGGTGAGGGGGGCCCGCCACCAGCCCCGGTGGTGCCATAAGAAGGGGCATCCGTCGCCCCGCCGCACCCGGCCCGGACGAGGGTGGGGCCA
>NZ_LLZH01000193.1:0-327 GCF_001509495.1 Actinoplanes awajinensis subsp. mycoplanecinus
CCGTGGGTGAACGTGCGCAGGAACGATCCGAGTGTCGACGGCGCGTACACGCTGCTGAACAGCGACTTCATGCCGCCGTGCCGGGCGATGTCGAGGTCGTCAATGCTGTCCGCCCCGGCGAGCATCCCCGCGACGATCGTGGCGACCTTCCCTGCCGGGTTCGTGCCCTTGTCCGTCGGCAGACTCACCCGGTCGGCGACGGCATCGAGCAAGCCGGCCTGCTCGGCCAGCCGCATCACCGGCACGAGACCGGCACACGACACGAGATTCGGATCCTTGAACGTCACGGCCGTCACCGGCGCGTCATAGCGTAATCTCACCTGCGAG
>NZ_LLZH01000194.1:0-326 GCF_001509495.1 Actinoplanes awajinensis subsp. mycoplanecinus
ACGGTACTTGTCCGCTATCGGTCACCAGGAAGTATTCAGCCTTACCAGGTGGTCCTGGCAGATTCACAGCAGATTCTAGGAGTCCGCTGCTACTCGGGAGAATCTATAAGGAGGCATGACACTTTCGTCTACGGGACTCTCACCCTCTACGGTCGGCTTTCCCACGCCGTTCGACTAGCATCAAACTTTGTAACTCCTCGGAAGACTGTCAGATCTTCCACAAGAAATCCCACAACCCCCCACGCGCAACCCCTGACAGGTATCACACACGCAAGGTTTAGGCTAGATCCGCTTTCGCTCGCCACTACTCACGGAATCACGGTTGT
>NZ_LLZH01000195.1:0-325 GCF_001509495.1 Actinoplanes awajinensis subsp. mycoplanecinus
GGGTAATAGACCTCGTCGAAGGTGAAGCCCTTCGGCTTGTCCACCCCCGCCAGGCGCACGATCCCCGCGGCCGCCCCCCTCACCGCGCTCCCCAATCACGAGCACGGGTCGCGCCAGGCCCCCCCCCAGCCGGCGGAGAAGGGGGCGGAAAACCCCCCCAGTCCCCCGCGCATCTCTCCAAAGCCAGGCAGCCTTCGATCGCGGGTTGACAACGGCGAAAGCTGAGACAGCCCCGACCATCGCGGAGCCCCCCGCCGAGGCGGAGTCGTCCCGTGGCGTACGCGACGTGCCCGAACTCGTCCGGCGACGCCTGTCGACGCTGGAC
>NZ_LLZH01000196.1:0-324 GCF_001509495.1 Actinoplanes awajinensis subsp. mycoplanecinus
CAGATGTGGATGGCCCGGGGATCGATAGGTGCGAGGCTCCAGGTAAGACAGCAGTCGACCAAGATCCGATGCCCCGACCGGGAGCCTCGCTGTGCTGTCGTACCCCGCCAAGATCCCGTTGTCCAGTCGTACGCTGAACCACCTCGCCGACCGGATCCGCGCCCACCGCCGCCAGCGCCGCTCCCGCTGGCGGCGCCTGAACCCCGGTGAACCGGCCTTACTTGTACTCGCGCACCTGCGTAACGGCGACACCTACACCCGCCTGGCTGCCGGGTTCGACATCGGTGTGGCCACCGCTTGGCGCTATGTCCGCGAAGCCGTCGA
>NZ_LLZH01000197.1:0-324 GCF_001509495.1 Actinoplanes awajinensis subsp. mycoplanecinus
ACAACCGTGATTCCGTGAGTAGTGGCGAGCGAAAGCGGATCTAGCCTAAACCTTGCGTGTGTGATACCTGTCAGGGGTTGCGCGTGGGGGGTTGTGGGACCTGCTTATCAGGACTGACATTCTGGTGAAGAGTTACAAAGTTTCATGCTAGTCGAACGACGTGGGAAAGTCGGCCGTAGACGGTGAGAGCCCGGTAGACGAAAGTGTGTGACCTCTTTGCAGTGTTCCCGAGTAGCAGCGGACTCCTAGAATCTGCTGTGAATCTGCCAGGACCACCTGGTAAGGCTGAATACTTCCTGGTGACCGATAGCGGACAAGTACCGT
>NZ_LLZH01000198.1:0-324 GCF_001509495.1 Actinoplanes awajinensis subsp. mycoplanecinus
TACATTCCGAACCCGGTAGCTAAGCCCTCCAGCGCCGATGGTACTGCACTCGGGAGGGTGTGGGAGAGTAGGACGCCGCCGGACTTAACGTTGAGAAAGCCCTGCCCCTTAACCGGGGCGGGGCTTTCTTCATTTGTGCAGCAGTATTTAAGGCCTGCCCCGGTCCGGGGTGGGCCTTTTCCTGTTTCTGGTCGTGGCCGGCCGGGTGGTTGCGCGAGGGGGGACGGTTCGGGCGGGGAGGGCCATTCGAAAACCGTCAGGCTTGATATTTCCGAATGGCCCTCCCCGCCCAAACCTTGCCACCTCGCGTTTGCGGCCGCGACA
>NZ_LLZH01000199.1:0-323 GCF_001509495.1 Actinoplanes awajinensis subsp. mycoplanecinus
TCAGGTCCTGCATACCGCCCGGACCGTCGTCACCGGCGTGCTCGGCGATCGTCCAGCAGTTCTTGGTCGGTAGCGGGGCGAGGAGCCCGGCGATGAAGTCCCGGACCCGGCGTCGAGGCTCCGGCCGGGCGAAGCGTGCCCCGATCGTGTCCATCAACTCGCCGAACAGCTCAGACCATCGCTGAGCATCTACTCTGTAGGCGGCAGCCACCGCCGTGTCTTCAGTAGTCCACACAACCGCTGAGACTTGACGGTGGCTGCTTGCTGTCCACGGACAAACCCACACCGTCACAACAGGTCAGAACGGATCTCCTGCTGGAGTA